>NZ_JACBWZ010000586.1 GCF_013870595.1 Streptomyces sp. WELS2
ACGAGCTGCACCCCTGGGCCGATCTGCGGCCCGCGGGTGAGGACGCCGCGCGAGCCCCCGCGGCGATACGGAAGTTGTGGCACCAGAGTCCGGGGAGTGCGGGATGACCATCCTCTGCGTACGTTTCCAGCTGCCGCCGATGTACGAGGCGGCCCTGCCGGGGCTGCTCGGGCTGCTGGAGGAGTTCACCCCGGTGGTGGAGGCGCTGCCGCCGGACGGCGCGCTGGCCGATCTGCGCGGCGCCGAGCGGTACTTCGGGCGCGACGCGGTGGAGCTGGCCTCGGTGATCCGGGTACGGGCCCTCGCCCGCTACGGCGTCGACTGCGCGATCGGCGCCGGGCCGGGCCCGATGCTGGCCCGGGTGGCGCTGCGCGAGGCCCGGCCCGGGGTGACCCGCGCGGTGCCGGCGGACGCCGTCGCCGAGTTCCTCGCCGGCAAGCCCGTCACCGCGCTGCCCGGCGTCGGCGCGGCCACCGCCCGCACCCTGGACGAGTACGGTCTGGAGACCCTGGGCAGGGTCGCCGCCGCGCCGCTGTCCACGCTCCAGCGGCTGATCGGGGCGCGGGCGGGCCGGGAACTGCGGGAGAAGGCGAGCGGCATCGACCGCGGCCGGGTCGTCCCGAACGCCGTCTCGCGCTCACTGGTGACGGAACGGACCTTCCCGCTCGACGAGTTGGACCCCGACCGGCACCGCAGGGCGCTGCTGTCGGCCGCCGAGGAGATCGGCGCCCGGCTGCGCGCGGTGGGGATGGTCTGCCGCACCCTGACCCTCACCGTCCGCTACGCCGGCCTCCCTCACTCCCGACCTCGCTCGAGCGGGGGGACCCCCGCCGCCACCACCCGCACCCGCGCCCTGAAGGAGCCGACCGCGCACTCGGCGGCCCTGACCAGGACGGCCTACGGCATGTACGAGGCGCTGGGCCTGCAACGCGCCCGGGTCCGCGCGCTCGTCCTGCGCGCCGAGGACCTGATCCCCGCCGGCCAGGCCGCCCACCAGCTCACCTTCGACCCGGTGGACGAGAAGATCCGCCGCATCGAGGAAACGGCGGACCGGGCCCGGGCGAGGTTCGGCCCCCGCGCGGTGTTCCCGGGCACCTTGGCGGCGTGACCCCGGCGCATCGCGCGCCCCGGCCGGTCGGCACCGCAAGTTTTACTGACGCGTAACTTCACAGTTGGACTACTCGACCGTAACTTGACGAGTGAACAGCATCCCGTGATCCGGATCACAGGGTTGGCCGTGCCCCTCCCCTTGAGCCGCAAGGAGATCACACGATGCTGCCCTGGAAGCGAGCGCTCAGACCGCTCGCCGCGCTCCTGCTCGCCGTCGCCGCCGTCGCCGTACCGGCCGCCACCGCCACCGCCAGCGCCTCCGGCACCGCCGCGACCAGCAGCGGCTGGAACGACTACTCGTGCAAGCCGTCCGCCGCCCACCCCCGGCCCGTCGTCCTCGTCCACGGCACCTTCGGCAACTCGGTCGACAACTGGCTCGGCCTCGCCCCGTACCTCACGAGCCGCGGGTACTGCGTCTACTCCCTCGACTACGGTCAGCTCCCCGGAGTGCCCCTCTTCCACGGCCTCGGCCCCATCGACAAGTCGGCCGGGCAGCTGTCCGCCTTCGTCGACAAGGTGCTCACCGCGACCGGAGCCGGCGAGGCCGACCTGGTCGGCCACTCCCAGGGCGGCATGATGCCCCGCTACTACCTGAAGTTCCTCGGCGGAGCGGCCAAGGTGCACGCCTTCGTCGGCATCGCCCCCGACAACCACGGCACCGACCTGGACGGCCTCACCAACCTGCTGCCGTTCTTCCCCGGCGCCGAGGACCTGCTCGACGCCGCCACCCCCGGCCTCGCCGACCAGATCGTCGGCTCCGACTTCCTCACCAGGCTCAACGCGGGCGGCGACACCGTCCCCGGCGTGCGCTACACCGTCATCGCCACCAAGTACGACGAGGTCGTCACCCCCTGGCGCACCCAGTACCTGAGCGGCTCCGATGTCCGCAACGTCCTGCTCCAGGACCTCTGCCCGCTCGACCTGTCCGAACACCTCGCGATCGGCCTGTCCGACCGGATCGCCTTCCACGAGGTGGCCAACGCCCTCGACCCGGCCCACGCCACCCCCACCACCTGCGCCTCGGCCCTCGGCTGAGCGGCCGGGGCCTGTCCGGCCCGGGCCGCCGGACAGGCCCCGGAGCCCCGACGGCTAACGTGCACGGCATGATCATCGAGAACCACGGCGGCACGGAACGGGTCCGGCCGGCCGGCGCGCGGGACGTGCCCGCCGTGCGGGAGGTGACGGACGCGGCGTACCGCCGCTACATCGAGCGCATCGGGGTCGTGCCCCAGCCCATGGAGGCCGACCACGCGGCGGACGTGGCCGCCGGCAAGGTCTTCGTCACCGGGGAACCCGTCGTCGGGCTGGTGGTGGTCGAGGCGTTCGCCGACCATCTCTTCCTGGACAGCATCGCCGTCCACCCCAGCATCCACGGCACGGGCGTCGGACGCCGCCTGCTGCGCTTCGTCGACGCACGCGCGCGTGCGCTCGGGCTGGGTGAGATCAGGCTCTATACGAACGCGATGATGTGGGAGAACCAGAAGATCTATCCGCGCTACGGCTACGAGGTCGTGGCCCGCCGGGTCGACGGTCCCTACGACCGCGTCCACTACCGCAAGCTGCTGGGCTGAACCGCCCCCGCGTCAGGCGTCGGGCCACCAGGTGCGCGCGATGTCCTTGCGCACCTCCGGCCGTCCCGCCGGCGTCTCTTCCGCCTCCTCGGACATCCGGCGGCTGTCCGTCCGCTTCAGGGGCTTCTTCTGCACGGTCATGCGGCGCATCGCTGCCTCCTTCGTGCCTACGGGTTCCGTGTTGTCACGGAGGTAGACGTTTTCCGGGAGATTTCCTCATCGGTGCCGGTTTGTCAGTGGTGGCTGTCACGTTCGTACTGTCAGTGGCGTCTGTCACCCTCTGGGGCATGAGCGACAACACGCACAGGGCTGCTGGTGCCCCGGAAGCGGACTGGGATGCCCTGGCCGCCGGATTCGACGACGAACCGGATCACGGACTGCGCGACCCCGAGGTGCGCGCGGCCTGGGCGGACCGGCTGCGCGCCTGGCTCCCCGGCCACCCCGCCGACCTCCTCGACCTCGGCTGCGGCACCGGCAGCCTCTCGCTCCTCGCCGCCGAGCGGGGACACCGGGTGACGGCCGTCGACCGGTCCCCGGCGATGCTCGAGCGGGCCCGCGCCAAGCTCGCCGGGCACCCCGCCGAGATCCTGTGCGGGGACGCGGCGGCCCCGCCGGTGGGGGAGCGGCGCTTCGACGCGGTCCTGGTCCGCCATGTGCTGTGGGCCCTGCCGGACCCGGCCGGGGCGCTGCGGCACTGGCGGGACCTGCTGCGCCCGGGCGGCCGGATGGTGCTGATCGAGGGCGTGTGGGGGACCCTCACCCCGGTCGGCATACCCGCGCGGCGGCTCACCGCCCTGCTGGAGCCGCTGACCCGGCACCTGCGCGTGGAGCGGCTGTCCGGGCACCGTGCGCTGTGGGGCAAGGAGGTGGACGACGAGCGGTACGCGGTCATGGCCACCGTGTGATCCCCACGCTCTCCAGGACCGGCCCCGCTCAGCCGAGTTCACGGATGTAACGCACCTCCCGCGCGCGGAACGCGTACCCGAGCCACTCGTTGATCGCGATCATGGGACCGTTGCCGGTGTCGTTGCCCGTGAACGCCTCGGTGAGACCGGCGGCACGGGCCCGGTGCAGGGAGTGGATCTTGGCGAGCTTGGCCAGGCCGCGGCCGCGGTGGGCGCGGACGGTGCCGGTCATCGCCGTCGAGTAGCGGGTGCCGCCGTCGGTGTAGGCCACGGTGAAGGCGACCGGCCGGCCGCCCGCACAGACCACCACGGTCAGCTCCCGGTTCAGCAGCGGGTGGTGCCAGACCTCCTCGATCCACGCGTCGTAGTCCGTGAACTCGGTGTCCACGTCGCCCGGTTCGTCGAGCACCGTCTCCGCGTCCAGCTCGAACAGCGGCCGGGGATCGGCCGCGAAGTCGGCGGCCGTGCGCAGCTCCA
>NZ_JACBWZ010000587.1 GCF_013870595.1 Streptomyces sp. WELS2
GGGCGGCCCGCGAGGTCGCGGCGGCCGAGGTCCCGTCCCTGCTGTAGGCCCACTTTCCCGCGAACTGCCCTGCATACGTGGCCGGTTACGAGCCGATCACGATACGCCGGTCCCGCCCCCGGGTGCTCTTGCCCGTGTGGAGCGGCCCGGCGTACACCGGACCGCACGGGACAGAGTTCTTACGTTCAGCGCGCGTTCAACGAAGAACGAACGAACGGGGAAGTGATGCACAGCAAGAGCAGCACATTCCGGGCCCACAGGGCCGTCACCGCGGTCGCCGCCCTGCTCGCGGGAGCCCTCGCGCTCTCCGCCTGCTCCAGCAGTGACGACGACAAGGAGGGCACCGGGGAGAAGACCGGCGCGACCACGGGTTCCACCGTCACCCTGCCGAAGCTGGACGGCGCCAGACTGGAGGTGGCCGCCGTCTGGACCGGAGGCGAGCAGGCCAACTTCAAGAAGGTCCTCGCCGAGTTCGAGAAGCGCACCGGCGCGTCGGTCACCTTCGTGCCCGCGCAGGACCCGATCGTCAACTTCCTCGGATCGAAGATCGCGGGCGGCCAGCCGCCGGACGTCGCGCTGCTGCCGCAGCCCGGCGCCATCAGGCAGGCCGTGCAGAAGGGCTGGGCCAAGCCGCTCGGGCCGGAGGCCGTCAAGGAACTCGCCGAGAACTACTCCCAGGGTTGGCAGGACATCGGCAAGGTCGACGGCAAGCAGTACGGGGCCTACTACAAGGCCGCCAACAAGTCCCTGATCTGGTACAACACCCAGGCCTTCGAGAACGCGGGCGCGAAGGAGCCGAAGACCTGGCAGGAGCTGCTGACCGCCTCGCGGGCGGTGTACGACTCCGGGGTCACGCCGTTCTCGGTGGCCGGCGCGGACGGCTGGCCGCTGACCGACTGGTTCGAGAACGTCTATCTGTCCCAGGCGGGCCCGGAGAAGTACGACCAGCTCGCCCAGCACAAGATCAAGTGGACCGACCCCTCGGTGAAGCAGGCGCTGACCACCCTCGCCGAGCTGTGGGGGAAGAAGGACTACCTGGCGGGCGGCCAGAAGGGCGCGCTGCAGACGGAGTTCCCGCAGTCGGTCACCCAGACCTTCACCGGCGGCGACCAGCCGAAGTCGGCCATGGTCTACGAGGGCGACTTCGCGCAGGTGAACATCGGCGAGACCAAGGCGAAGGTGGGCACGGACGCCAAGGTGTTCCCCTTCCCGGCGGTCGGCGACAGCGCGCCGGTGGTCTCCGGCGGTGACGCGGCGGTGATCCTGAAGGACTCCAAGGCGGCACAGGCCCTGGTCACCTTCCTCGCCTCCCCGGACGCGGCCACCATCCAGGCCAGGCTGGGCGGTTACCTCTCCCCGAACAAGAACGTGCCGCTCGCGGCGTACCCGAACGCGGTGCAGCGGAAGATCGCCAAGGCGCTGATCGCGGCCGGCGACGACTTCCGCTTCGACATGTCCGACCAGGCCCCGCAGGCCTTCGGCGGCACGCCCGGCAAGGGCGAGTGGAAGGACCTCCAGGACTTCCTGAGGAACCCGAAGGACGTCGCGGGCGCCCAGGCGAAGCTGGAGCGGGACGCGGCGGCGGCGTACGGGAACGGGGGCTGATCCGGGCATGGCGTCGGCAGCGGCGGCCGGGGCCGCACCGGGCCCCGCCGCGCCCCGCGGTCGCAAGAGCGTGACCGGCACCCGCAAGGCCGTGGCAGCGCTGTTCCTGCTGCCCGCCCTGGTGCTGCTCGGCGCGCTCGTGGTCTACCCGATCGGGTACTCGATCGTCCGCAGTTTCTCCAACGCCTCCGGTGACGGCTTCGCCGGCTTCGACAACTACCGGACGCTGTTCACCGACGACGGCATCCGCACCGCGCTGAAGAACAACGTCGTCTGGGTGGTGTTCGCGCCGACGGTCGCCACCGCGCTCGGCCTGGTCTTCGCGGTGCTGACCGAACGGGTGCGCTGGGGGACGGCGTTCAAGCTGGTCGTCTTCATGCCGATGGCGATCTCGATGCTGGCCGCCGGGATCATCTTCCGGCTGGTGTACGACCAGGACCCGGACAAGGGGGTCGCCAACGCGGTCTGGGTGGGCGTGCACGACACGTTCGCGCGGTCGTCGGCGTTCCCCAAGGCGCACCCGGGCCGCGAGTCCCCGCTCGTGGCGGACGGCGGCGGCTTCGTCACCAAGGACACCGTGCGCGCCGGGCAGCCGGTCGCCCTGCCGCTGGTCGGCGTGGCCCCCGACCAGCTGCCCGACGGTGTGGAACGGGCCGTCGCCGCCGCGCCGGAGCCGGGCAAGGTCACCGGCACCACCTGGCAGGACTTCACCCGCGGCAAGGGCGTCGGCAGGCTCGGCGCCCCGGACCCGTCCGAGGTGGGGTACGCCGGGATGCTCGTCGAGGCGGTGAAGGACGGCAAGGTGGTGGCCTCCGCCAAGGCGTCCGGCGACGGCACGTTCACCCTGCCCGCCGCCGCGGACGGGGCCCGGCTGCGGCTGCCTGCGGACAACTTCCGGGAGCCGTACAACGGGGTCTCCTGGCTCGGCCCGGCGCTGGTCACCCCGGCGATCATCGGGGCGTACGTGTGGATGTGGGCGGGCTTCGCGATGGTGCTGATCGCGGCCGGTCTCGCGGGTGTGCCCCGGGAGCTGCTGGAGGCCGCGCGGGTGGACGGCGCCTCCGAGTGGCAGGTGTTCCGCAAGGTCACCGTGCCGCTGCTCGCGCCGGTGCTGGCGGTGGTCGTGGTCACGCTGATGATCAACGTGCTGAAGGTGTTCGACCTGGTGTTCATCATCGCGCCCGGCTCCTCCCAGGACGACGCGAACGTGCTGGCGCTGGAGCTGTACCGCAAGGGCTTCTCCGAGGGGCAGCCGGGCGTGGCGAGCGCCATCTCGGTGTTCCTGCTGCTGCTGGTGATCCCGGTGATGCTGTTCAACATCCGTCGGCTCAGGCGGGAGGTGCGGCGATGACGGCGACCGCCGAAGGCGTCCGGAAGACCGAGGCGGTCCGGGCGGTGCCCGCCCGGCGGCCCGCCGGTGCCCGGATCGTGGAGAAGCTGGGCGGCGGACTGGTCCGCGGGGCGCTGATCGTCGTGGGCCTGTTCTGGCTGGTGCCGACCATCGGCCTGCTGGTGTCCTCGCTGCGCTCGCCGCAGGACATGAGCGCGAGCGGCTGGTGGACGGTGTTCACCGAGCCGTCCCAGCTCACCGTGGACAGCTACCGCAAGCTGCTGGAGAACCCCGACATCACGAACTCGCTGCTGAACACCGTGCTGATCACGGTCCCGGCGACGGTTCTGGTCGTGGTGATCGGGGCGCTGGCCGGGTACGCGTTCGCGTGGATGGAGTTCCCGGGCCGGGACTGGTGGTTCCTGGGCGTGGTGAGCCTGCTGGTGGTGCCGGTGCAGGTGGCGCTGATCCCCATCGCCGAACTCTTCGGGAAGATCGGGCTGTTCGGGTCGATCCTCGGGGTGATCCTGTTCCACACCGGGTTCGGGCTGCCGTTCGCGGTGTTCCTGCTGCGGAACTTCTTCGCGGAGATCCCGCGCGAACTGCTGGAGGCGGCCCGCCTGGACGGCGCCGGTGAACTGCGGCTGTTCGCCCGGGTGGTGATGCCGCTGGGCGGTCCGGCGATCGCCAGCCTCGGCATCTTCCAGTTCCTGTGGGTGTGGAACGACATGCTGGTCGCGCTGGTGTTCACCAAGTCGGGCACCCAGCCGATCACGGTCGCCCTGCAGACACAGGTACGGCAGTTCGGCAACAACATCGACGTCCTGGCACCCGGCGCGTTCCTCTCCATGGTGATCCCGCTGGCCGTGTTCTTCGCGTTCCAGCGGCAGTTCGTGTCCGGCGTGATGGCGGGCGCGGTCAAGTAGCGGAATACCACGGGCACTTCGGGGGCGGGTCCGTCACGGGCCCGCCCCTCTCGCGTGCGGGCGGGTAGCCCGAATGCCGCACCCGCCGTAACCAATTCACTCCATCGGCCGTTCCCGGACCACCACGCCCGCGCCGAGCCACCCAGGGATGTCCCGTGCCCCGGTTCAGTGTCACCGCCCCCGCGCTCCCCGGGCGGAT
>NZ_JACBWZ010000588.1 GCF_013870595.1 Streptomyces sp. WELS2
GACACGAGGGGAGGCGGTGAGCGCGGCCCGTGGGGCGGGACCGCCGCCGTGGCCCGAACACGGCGGGGAAACCTGCCCATTCATCCGGCGTCGCTTTGAATTTCCCTCTGCTTGACCGTTTGTTATTTCCCTCACCACGGCTTCCGGCCGAATTTCAGGGATCGTTGCCTAGAATTTGGCCCGGACACGACACAGGAGGGGAGCGGTGACCGTGCGACGGGACTTCCAGGAGTCTGCCAGGTGCCGCCCCGACCTGGTCATCGGCCGGGAGGAGCTGTTCGCCGGCGCCCGTCGGCAACTCGCCTCGGGGGGCAGTGTGCTGCTCCACGGCCCCGCCGGAATAGGGAAATCCACCGTCCTGCGGGCATTGGCCGAGGAATACGGCGCCACCGCGCGCACGGTCTTGCGGTGCTCGGCGACGGAGTCAGAATCCCACCTTCCGTTCCTCGCCCTCGCCGATCTGCTCGGCCTGGTCCTGGGCGAGGTCTCCCCCCGGATGCCCGCCGCCCAGCGCACCGCCCTGGAGTCGGCGCTCACCGGTCGCGGCGAGTCCAGCCTCCAGCGCGACGGCCTAGCGCTGCGCCTGGCGGTGCTCTCCGCGCTGCGCGCGCTCGCCGCCGACGGCCCGGTACTGGTCGTCGCCGACGACCTGCAGTGGCTGGACCCGGCCAGCGCCGAACTCCTCGGCTTCGCCGCCCGGCGCCTGGAGGGCACCCCGGTGCAACTGCTGTGCGCGGTGCGCACGGAGGGCCAGGAGAGCCAGGAGTACGACCGTCAGCTGCGCGCCTGCCCACCGGGCGGTCGGGCAGGTGCCTGCGGTACAGCAGTCGGCATGCGTACTCCCCTGGTCGGCGTCTCGCCGCGATGTCCGGGCGGAGGCGGAGCTCTGCGGCTGACCGCCGTATGCCCGCTGAGCCCCGGAGCAGACGGGTTTCGCGCGGCTCATTCCGCGTCAGGGCATCGCCGGGGCCGCACCGGTGCGGCCGGTCGGCCTCGGAGGGCCTGCGCGGGCGGCGCCGTCCGGAGCGGGGAGTGCCGGAGTGCCCGCCGGGCATCCTGGTTCTCGGGCTCGCGCGGCGGCCCCGCCGAAGCGCCCTCATGACCGAACGGGAGATACCGACGTGATACTCGACGGCGTGCCGACGGCCCAGGCACAGGCCCAGGGCACCGCGACCGACGCGGCAGTCCGCAAGCAGCGGCTGCGCCGCCGCCTGGAGCGGCTGATCGGCATCGCCGCCACCGAAGGCAACGAGCTCGTCCCGCTGCGCAACGGAGACGAGATCTTTCCCGCGATGCTCAGGGCGATCGGTTCGGCCCAGCACACGATCGACATGATGACGTTCGTGTACTGGCGCGGCCAGATCGCCCGGGACTTCGCCGTCGCGCTCGCCGAGCGCGCCCGGGCGGGGGTACGCGTCCGGCTGCTGCTGGACGGTTTCGGCGCCAAGGAGATCGAACAGCGGCTGCTGGACCTCATGGACGCGGCGGGTGTGCAGGTGGCCTGGTTCCGCAAGCCGGTCTGGCTGTCGCCGTTCAAGCAGAACCACCGTTGCCACCGCAAGGCGCTCGTCGTCGACGAGCGGACCGCGTTCACCGGGGGCGTCGGCATCGCGGAGGAATGGTGCGGGGACGCCCGCGGCCCGGGGGAGTGGCGCGACACCCACGTCCAGGTGAGCGGGCCCGCCGTGGACGGCATCGCGGCCGCCTTCGCGCAGAACTGGGCCGAGTGCCACGACGAACTCTTCGACGACCGCGACCGCTTCACCGAGCACCCGCAACCGGGCTCGTCGGTCGTCCAGGTCGTGCGCGGCTCGGCCAGCATCGGCTGGCAGGACATGCAGACGCTCATGCGGGTCATGCTCACCTCCGCCGAGGAGCGCTTTCGCCTCGCCACCGCCTACTTCGCGCCCGACGCCTACTTCGTCGACCTGCTGTGCCGGACCGCCCGGAGAGGCGTGCGGGTGGAAATCCTCCTCCCCGGCCCCCACACCGACCAGCGCGCCTGCCAGCTCGCCGGCCAGCACCACTACACACGGCTGCTGGAAGCGGGTGTCCGTATTCGCCAGTACCAGCCGACCATGATGCACGCCAAGATCATCACCGTGGACTCGGTGGCCGCCCTGATCGGGTCTACCAACTTCAACCGCAGGTCCATGGACCACGACGAGGAGGTCATGCTCGCCGTGCTGGACGAGACGTTCACCGCCGCACTCGACCGCGACTACGACGCGGACGTGCGGCGCAGCGACGAGATCGACCTGGCCCGGTGGAGACGGCGGACCCTGCTCCAGCGCGCCAGGGAAGCCGCCGTCACCCCGATCCGGCACTTCCTGTAACCGGACGGCCGCCCGCCCCGGACCCGTCGCCGCACGCACGCGGAACCCGTCGGCACCACCGGCGCCGCCCACAGCCCCTTCCTCCGAAGACGTGAGCGCCGGACCGGACAGCGAGGTGCCCCCGAGTGCGGCGCCAAGGGAGAACGCCCCTGTCCGATGGGCCCGGGCACCCCGCGACGGCGGCCTTCCCACCGACGCGGGGGTGTTCCGCCGTGGAAGGGCCACCACGCAGGGCGACACCGGACCACATTGGCTGCCCCAAACGGCAGCCCGCATCAGTCACTCAGCGTGTCCACCGTATTGATGGGCCGGGAACACGCTGCCACCGGGAACTGGTCTCGGCGACGGATTCCCTGGGGAGAATCTGGGGAGTATCCGCGTCGCTGGGGAGCGCGTGGGGAGAATCGACCACACAAGACGGCACGCCCGTGAAAGACGCTGAAAGACACAACTCCCCAGGTCAGTGGCAGGTCCGGTGGAATCACCGCAGGTCAGCGGCCATAACTGGGCAACTTCACGACGTACGTGCCGAGATCATCGGCCTCCACGACCCCGGGGACGGAGCCGCCGGAGCGCAAGGGTTCGATGTAGCGGGTCGCGGTGACTTCTCTCAGCAATTTCGGAGGCTCCCCCGCAGCCTTGGCCCGCTCGGCGAGCGTAGCCAGGGTGTACCGAGACGGCGCGCGGACCTCCGGGGCCGCACGCCGCTCTTGTCAGTGTCGAGTCCGATCAGTCTCCGTAGTCGCCGCCTCCGTAGTCGCCGCCTCCGTGGTCGCCGCCTCCGTGGTCGCCGCCACCACCGTGGTCACCACCGCCACCGTGGTCACCACCGCCACCGTGGTCGCTGTGGTAGTCGACGGACACCTGGGGGGCGTGAGTCGGAGGGGATGCCACCGCGGTCCCGGCCGCGCCGATCGCGGCACCGCCGGCCACGAGAACACCTGCCGCCGAAACGACGCAAAGGTGCTTCAGGCGTTGTGCTCGCATGATCGAGATCCTTCCTTTTCCCTGCTCGACGCGCACGCTGTCAGACGCGTCCAGTTGATCGCGGCCGTCACGGTCTTCGATTCACCGCCTACATGCGGAGCACCTGTCACGGCTCCGCAATCTTTCAACGAGCTTCGCCGACCGCACCACGGCCGCGTTCTGGGAGGGAATCTGCTGGATCGCGTATGCCTCCCTGCCAGACCCCTCATGCCCCCACGCTAGTCGGCTCATGGTTGATCGCATCTTGGGCGCAGCTCTCCCGGATCGCTACGGAGCACCTCGCAGACATCGGATCATTCGCACGAGCGGAGCTGCCGACTACGCAGCCCGAGACCGCCCCGCCGGGGTTGTGCACGCAAGGCCGGCGTAGCCACTTCGGCCGGGAGCTTCTTTGTTCCGGCAGGATGCCGCCGCGCCTGTGAACGATGGCCTTGGACAGGCCGGGGGTCCCGGAAGAGAAGATGATTCACAGCGGGTGGTCGAACGATACATGGTGTGATGGTGAGGTATTTGGGCGCACTTGCTTGGCAGCTGCTTTCGCCTCCGTCTGGATACATGACAAGTGTGACATCGCGCCGCCGGCCGGGCCTTCGCGAAGCTGGACTGGACCCTAGGTTCTGTCTCCTTGGTCAGCGCCATGCCCAGAAAAGGATGCTGGCGAGGTGGAGTGCGGCCTGGTAGGCGATGGTGAGTTTGTCGGTTCGTGGGGCCAGGCCGCGCCACTGCTTGAGC
>NZ_JACBWZ010000589.1 GCF_013870595.1 Streptomyces sp. WELS2
CGGCCAGCCGCCGTTCGAAGGCATCGCTGTACGCACAGCCCTCCTCGAGGAGGAAGAAGTGCTCGGCCACCAGATCGCTCCAGGCCGTCGGGCGGTCACGGCCGGCCAGCGGATGGCCGGGGGCGGCGACGAGGGCGAGGGCCTCACGGGCGACCGGTTCGGTGGCGATGTCGGGGGAATCGGCGTCCTCGGCCATCAGCAGCGCCAAGTCGAGCCGGCCGGAACGCAGCCCCTGTACGCACTCTTCGGTACCGGCCGCGTGCAGGTCGACATCCACGTCGGGGTGTTGGGTGCGCAGGGCGGCGATCACGGCCGGCAGCCGGGTGGCGCACAGCGATTCGGGCGTGCCGACCACCACCCGTCCCGCGACGGGCCCGTCCTCGCCGGTCGCGGAGCGCAGCCGGGCCACGGCGTCGAGCACCGTCTCGGCCTCCGCGAGAAGCCGCCGGCCGACGCCGGTGAGCGAGGCACCGGTGGGCAGCCGGTCGACCAGCGGCACGCCGAGGTCGCGTTCGAGGGTACGGATGTGCACGGTGACCGTGGACTGCGCGAGGTGGAGTTCGGCCGCGGCGGCGGTGAAGCTGCCCGTGCGGGCGAGCGTGGTGAAGGTCGTCAGCAATCGTGTGTCCACCTCCGCAGCCTATGTGGAAAGTCGATGGGATGTATCACGAACGATCGTTGGACCCGATGGATGCGGGGTGGCAGGGTTTCCTTCATGACCGACGACAAGACCGCCGCCTCCACCGCCACCGCGACCACTGCCCCGGCCCACGGCGGCTCTGGCGCGGCCCCCGAGATCCTGCGCTACTCCGCGTTCACCCGCACCCCGGAGGGCGGCAACCCCGCCGGGGTCGTGCTCGACGCCTCCGGGCTGGACGCGACGGCCATGCTCGCCGTCGCCGCCGAGTTGGGGTACTCGGAAACCGCCTTCGTCACCACCGCCGATCCGGACGCCCGGCGCTTCACGGTGCGCTACTTCAGCCCGCTGGCGGAGGTGGCGTTCTGCGGGCACGCGACGGTGGCCCTGGCCGTCGCCCTCGCCGACAGGCTGGGCCCCGGCGACCTCCTTCTGGACACCCCGGCGGGCGTCATCGCGGTGACGACCACCACCGACGGCGCGGGGGCGGTGCGGGCAACGCTCACCAGTGTGCCGACCCGGTCCCGCCCGGCGTTCACCGCCGAGCTGGAGGCAACCCTCGCGGCCCTCGGCTGGAGCACGTCGGACCTCGACCCCGCGCTGCCGCCGCACGTCGCCTTCGGCGGCAATGACCACCTGGTGCTGGCCGCGGCCTCCCGCGAACGGCTGGCCGCGCTCGACTACGACTTCGACGCGCTCGCCGGAGTCATGCACCGGTACGGCTGGACCACCGTCGACCTGGTCTGGCGCGAGTCCCCCCGTCACTTCCACGCCCGGAATCCGTTCCCCGTCGGCGGTGTCGTGGAAGACCCGGCGACGGGCGCGGCGGCCGCCGCGTTCGGCGGCTACCTCCGCGCTCTGGGCCTGGTCACCGAGCCCGCGGACATCACGGTGCGGCAGGGGGAGGACATGGGCCGCCCGAGCGAACTCGTCGTCGGTGTCACGCCCGAGGATGACCGGGTCCGGGTCACCGGCACAGCCGTGCCTCTCCCCCACTGACGCCCCCACCGGCCACGGCGAGACGGAGATACGCCGCCACGGCCTCCCGAGCCGGGCACGCGCTGGCGCATGGCTACGGGATGCTCTCCGGCCGTGGCCTGCGGGCCTCCCGCGCGCACCCCGGACCGGTGCGGCGCGGCCATCCTCGTCACCATCGTGCCGTGTGCGACGACGTCGTACGCCCGCTCCTGGGTGTCGGTGATGTGGCCAACGCGGTGCCTAATCCGACTGGATCATTTGTTTCGAGTCCAGAGGCAAGCTGGGACTCGAGAGACCGGGAGGGCAGGCAGTCCCGGGCCGGCCTCCCCGGGGGAAGCGGGCAGGACGCAGTGGCAATTCGGCCGGGCGGGAAGGGGCGGCGATCGGCGGGAAGCGCTGCGGCGCGCTGAAGCCCGGTCGGGCGGGTCCGTCGGCGCGGCGCCGGCCGCCGAGAACTCGATCACCGGAGCCACCCCGCGGGCCATCCCGGTACGTCCCGGTACGTCCGACGACGGACTCGCCGGAGGCGATGTCCGGGCACGAGCCAGCGGCGGCCGGGGAGCACGCCCCGGTGGCGCCTCCGGTCACCGTGGAGAGCCGTGCGCCACCACCCACCGGACCCGTCGCGGATCCGACGCTTCTTCCCGCTCAGGAGAGCAGGGTGTCGACCTGCACCAGAGCGGACCGCGGGGCCTGTTGAGCGAGGCGACCGTGCATGGCTGAAAAAGCGATTTCCGATCAGATGGTGACTGGTAGAAAAGAGATGTAGCCGATTTCTTTTGTGTCGCGTCCGGGCCGGGTGGCGCCTCCGCGCCGGACGTACCTGCGGCGACCCGGCCCGCCCCGGTCGCCGTGCACCCCGCCCTCTGGCGCCGACCTCGCTCGTGGTCCGGTCGGCGCCCTGTTCGTACGTACGCGCCGCACCCGGCCGCTACGGGACGTCACCAGCGGCTCGAGGCGGCTCGCACACCCCCGCGGTACCGCCGGGCCTGCTCGTTCCGACCGCCTTCGCGAGGACGGAGAGAGGACCCTGACGCGCACATCGGCAGCCGGGCGTGACCGGACGGGTTCCTGCGGGCCCTTGGGAGAAGCGGTGAAGGAGGGACCGTCGTGTCACGCCGTCATGGCGACAACGCCGCGCTCCGGGGCCTGTTGAGCGAGGCGGGCATGAGCGCTGCGGAACTGGCCAGAAACGTCAATCGCCTGGCGGCCGGCGAGGGCCTGACACTGCACTACGACCGCACCACCGTCGCTCACTGGCTCTCGGGATCACGTCCCCGTGATCCCGTCCCCCAACTCGTGGCCGAGGTACTGACCCGGGGCATCGGCCGGCTGGTGAGCGCTGCGGAGACCGGCCTGGCCGGCGCCCGTTCACAGGCATCCGGCGACGGATCGGACGAGGACCGCGCCGATCCCCTGCTACGCCTGGTGACTTTGGCCAGGACGGATGTCGATCCGGTACGCCGTGTGCGGCTGGCGCGCTTGGTGTTCCGCCAGCACGGCGTCCCGGACACGGACATCCGGGACATGCTCGACACCCCCGGCCCCGCCTCGCTACGGGCCGGGATCGGCGGCCCAGACGTGCAGCGGGTCCGGTTCGTGATGTCCCGGTTCGCCGTCGGCTGGCCGCGCTACGGAGGCGGTCACGCCCGCGCGGCCCTGGCTTCCTACCTCGGCGACGACATGGGCCGCCTGCTGGCGCAGCCCGCGCCTTCGGCCGAGCGACGGGCGCTGCTGTCGGCTGCGGCCCAACTCGTCCATGTCCTGGGGGACATGTCGGCGGACGCCGGCCTTCAGGGGCTCGCCCAGCGGTACTACCTGATCGCCCTCGACATCGCCGCCGGAGCCGGGGACAGCCGGACACGCGCCATCACGCTGAGGGCGATGAGCGTCCAGGCGGTCCGTCTGTCAGCGCTGCGGCACGCGGCCGACCTCGCCGACGCGGCGGTCACCTCGGCCAGGGGGCAGTCCGGCGACCTTCAGTCGTTCGTCCTGGCGCAAAGGGCCTACGTGCGGGCCCTGGCAGGCGAACGCCGCGGCGCCTACCGGGACCTCGACGATGCCGAACGGCAGCTTGGCTCCTCCGTCGTTCACGACGATCCCTTCCTCCGGTACCCGAGAGCCGGCTTCGCCTACCGCAAGGGACACACCCTCCACCGGCTCGGAGACACGGAGCCCGCTCTGGACGCCCTGCGGTACGCGGCGGCACGGCGTCCCCTCCATGAACACCGCACCAGGGCACTCGGTCAAGCGCGCCTGACACTGGTGCTGCTGGGGCAGGGGCGGGTGGACGAGGCATGCGAGACGGGCCGGCTCTTCGGCGAGGAACACCGCTTCCTGCGTTCCCATCGCTCGTCGCTCATGCTGCGGGAGATACGGGCGCGGCTCACGCCGTACCGGCGGGTGCCCGAGGCGGCGGACCTGCTGCAGCGCCTCGCGG
>NZ_JACBWZ010000059.1 GCF_013870595.1 Streptomyces sp. WELS2
GGTCCGCACGGGCCCGGCCGGTGGGGGAGCGTGCTGGGACGGCGGGGCGGAAAAACGAATCAGCCGGTGACCCGTCTTGCGACGGAGTCACCGGCTGATCACACAGGGTGAGTGACGGGACTCGAACCCGCGACATCCTGGACCACAACCAGGTGCTCTACCAGCTGAGCTACACCCACCACGACCGGCGGTGGAACTTGTCGTTTCCCCGACCGGCCGAGAAGAAGTCTACAGGGTCTTCAGGGGTGCTCGCGCACACGTTTTCGCGCGGGCGGAACCGGGGCGGATCCGCGGGCGGCTACGGCGCGGGTACGACGTGCCGGGCGGCGATCCGCCGGGCGGTGTCGGAGTCCGGGCCGGGCTGGGGCACGAAGATGGCCTCGCGGTAGTAGCGCAGCTCGGCGATCGACTCGCGGATGTCGGCGAGGGCCCGGTGGTTGCCGTTCTTCTCCGGGCTGTTGAAGTACGCCCGCGGGTACCACCGGCGGGCCAGCTCCTTGATCGAGGAGACGTCGACGATCCGGTAGTGGAGGTAGTCCTCCAGGGTCGGCATGTCCCGCAGCAGGAAGCCGCGGTCGGTGCCCACGGAGTTCCCGCACAGCGGGGCCTTGCCGGGCTCCTTCACGTGCTCGCGCACATACGCCAGGACCTGCTCCTCGGCGTCCCTCAGGGTCGTGCCCCGCTCCAGCTCCGCGAGCAGCCCGGACGCGGTGTGCATCTGACGCACCACCTCCGGCATCGTCTCCAGCGCGCGGGCCGGCGGACGGATGACGATGTCCACCCCCTCGCCGAGTACGTTCAGCTCGGAGTCGGTGACGAGGGCGGCCACCTCGATGAGCGCGTCGTCGGACAGCGAGAGGCCGGTCATCTCGCAGTCGATCCACACCATGCGATCGTTCATGCGACCACCCTAAAGCGCACCTGAGCTTTTGGGTGCCCCCGTGCTCCGCGGGACGGGCCGTCGTACGGCCGCGGTCCGGGGAGGCACCAGGGGGGCGGACACGTCCGCCCCCCTGGTGCCGCACTCAGTTACCGCTGCGCGGGCCCGGCAGCAGGCCCACCGCGCCGGCCGGGGCACGGCGGGACTGGAGCGGTACTCCGCCCTCGCGGTGCTCGTGCAGCAGCGCGGGCGCGGGGCCGCTCACCGGTCCCGGGCCGGGCAGCCCCGCGGGGGCGCCCTGCGGGCCGGTCACCGGCACCGCCGGCTCCGGCTCGCCCGGCTTGTCGCCCTGCGGCCTGCGGGCCCGGTAGGCGGCCCGGTAGGCGGCGGGGGAGGAGCCGAGCTGACGGCGGAAGTGGCCGCGCAGGGCCACCGGGGAGCGGAAGCCGCAGCGGCCCGCCACCTCGTCCACCGAGTAGTCCGACGTCTCCAGCAGCCGCTGCGCCTGGAGCACCCGCTGCGTGATCAGCCACTGCAGCGGCGCGCTCCCGGTGAGCGAGCGGAACCGGCGGTCGAACGTGCGGCGGCTCATATAGGCGCGTGCCGCCAGCGTCTCCACGTCGAACTGCTCGTGGAGGTGTTCCAGCGCCCAGGCGACGACCTCGGCGAGCGGGTCGGCGCCGATCTCCTCGGGTAAAGACCGGTCGAGGTAGCGCTCCTGCCCGCCCGACCGGCGCGGCGGGACCACCAGGCGCCGGGCGAGCGCGCCGGCCGCCTCGCTGCCGTGGTCCGTCCGCACGATGTGGAGGCAGAGGTCGATCCCGGCCGCGGTGCCCGCCGACGTCAGCACATCGCCGTCGTCGACGAACAGCTCCCGCGGATCGACGTGCACCGACGGATAGCGCTTGGCCAGCGTCGGCGCGTACATCCAGTGGGTGGTCGCCGGGCGGCCGTCCAGCAGGCCGGCCGCCGCGAGCACGAAGGCACCGGTGCACAGCCCGACGATGCGGGCACCCTCCTCGTGCGCCCGGCGCAGCGCGTCGAGCGCCTCCTCCGGCGGCGGCGAGGTGATCGACCGCCAGGCCGGCACGACGACCGTCCCGGCACGGGAGATCGCCTCCAGCCCATGCGGTGCGGTGAGTTCCAGGCCCCCGGTGGTCCGCAGCGGGCCTTCCTCGCCCGCGCACACCAGCAGCCGGTAGCGCGGCACGCCGGCGTCCTGGCGGTCGATGCCGAACACCGAAAGCGGAATGGAACTCTCGAAGATGGGGCCGCCGCTGAACAGCAGCACCGCGACGATTTCCTTACGGCGTCGCCCGGACAGTTTCCGGGCTGCGGCATCCTGCGCGGCAGTGGAGTCGTGGCTCATACTGCTAAGCCCCCCTCGGTGGTCGCGGCTCCTCGGTTGTGTCGCTCCTGCACGTTTCCCCTCGGTCCTGCACGAGTCCCCCGCCGTAAAGACAGTCAAGATCGAATTTACTGGTTCCCGCGATCACGCGGTGGCCAGTTCGACACGCCGGACATTGTCGACATGACAACTTGGCGTGAAGCATTCGATCACGAAGCGTTGCACTCGCGGGGCGTGCAGGGAAGTGCGCCTTGTCGTCGTGGCCAAACCGCGTAGGGTGCGCGACACCCCGCGGACCCTTTCCTTGCAGGTGGAACGGGGATTGGAGGGTGGGTCGGGGCCCCCTTGGGCGATATCCAGAAGTTGGCTGAAAAGCAGCGCTCGGAGGCGCGAAAACAGGTCAGTCGACCGGTGTCTGACCCCGGGTGTGACGTCCGCCTCTTTGCGCCGCGCAACGCGCGGCACACCGCTCCGACCGGCGCAACAGCAGCCTGCACACGGCCGTCACGGCGGTCAGACCCAGTGCGGTGCCGGCGGCGCCGGCCAGCGAGGTGCCGTACCAGAGCAGGACGACCGGTACGAGTACGCAGCTGAAGGCCGCCCACCCGATCACCTCCCCGACGGCGTCCGGCGCGGGGCGGGGGTCGCTGCTGGATCGGGGACCGGGCATCTCGTACTCCCTGTGGCGGTGGCTCACCCGGGATCAACGCGCGTTCGACCGGCCGGTCACCGACCGTACATCTGTGAACGGTGTGCAAACCGCCTGTACGGGGCAGCAACCATTGCGTTACGGGCGCGGCTCGTGCATGCTCCGGTGAACCCCTACGGATGTCGGGGGACCGCTTACGGAGCGTGCGCGGGATCTGGGCTCAGGAGGCGTGCCGCCGTACCCTTGGGGGTATGGGCTTGGGAAGACGTTTCCCGGACACAGCTCCGCCGCACACTGTCGTCCCTTCCCATAAAGGATCACAACGCCGAGACAGCCATGGCCGGTCACGAATTCTTCGAACCCGCGGACCGCAAGCGGCCGGTCGCCGACCCCACGGCGGCCGATCCCCTGGCGGCGGAAGAGACACGTCCCTCCTGCGACCCAGCCTTCCGGCACGGAGTGGTCGTCGGCTTCGACGGCTCCATGTCCAGTGAGCGCGCCCTCGCCTACGCGATCGGCATGGCCCACCGCTCCCGCTCGGGCCTGATCATCGTCCATGTCGCCAACCGGCTGCCCACGACCGTGTGGGCCGGCTGCGAACCGCCCGTCTTCGTCGACGTGCCGGACCACCGCACCGAGGTCCTGGGGCTCGAGCTGGCCTGTGCGGACTATCTGTCCGAGGTGCCGTGGATCCTGGTCGAGCGGGGCGGGGACATCTGCCACGAACTCGAAGAGGTGGGGCGGGAGTACGAGGCCGACGCGATCGTGGTCGGCTCCACGCACGGCATCGTCGGCCGGATCTTCGGCTCCGTCGCCGGGCGGCTCGCCAAGCGGGCGCGGCGGCCCGTGATCGTCATCCCCTGACGCATCCCACGCCCCCTCAACTCCCTTGGCGCACAGGCGAACTACTGGCGCGTAGCAGGTGTTCCGGCCCTGGTGGGGGGCATATACCGGGCACCGCACCACCGCACCTGCACGAAGGGAGCCCGCCGTGGACAACGACGTCTCAGCGGGGAACGTCACCACCGCCGTGGCCGGCCGGCTGGCCCTCGCCCTCACCCTCCTGGCGTTCGGGCTCGGGACGACCGGCGTCATCCACGGCGTGGGCGCCTCCGACACCGTGACCGTGGCCCACTACGTCGGCGGGGTCACCCTCTTCGTCGTCGGCCTGCTGGCCCTGCACGACGGCGCGGCCGCCTCCGGGGCGGGGTACGTCACCCTCGGCGCCCTGTGGTTCGCCTGGGCCGTGTCGGACCGCGGTCCGGCCAACGCCGCCGGGCTCTTCCTGCTGCTGTTCGCCCTGGTCGCGCTCACCCTCACCCTCACCGGCCGGGATGCCCTCGGCCGGCTGATGTACGGGCTGCTGTTCCTGTCCATGCTGGTGCTGGCCGTCGCGGCCTTCGCCGGCAGTTCCGTGCTCGCCACGGCCGGCGGCTGGGTGGCCGTCGCCTCGGGGGCGGTGGCCTGGTACGCGGCGACGGCGGCGCTCGCGCACTGGCCGACGGTGGTGTCCCGGCGTGCCGCGGGCCGGGGGGTGACGGCCACCGGTTGAAGTCGAGCGGCATGAGAAGGACCCCCGCGTGACTGGTGGCACACGCGGGGGTCCGTTCTGTGGTCGTGCCGGTGGCAGCGCCTACTCGACCGTGACCGACTTGGCGAGGTTCCTCGGCTTGTCGATGTCCCGGCCGAGCGCCTTCGCCGTGTGGTAGGCGAGGAGCTGGAGGGGGATGCCCATCAGGATCGGGTCCAGCTCGTCCTCGTTCTTCGGGACGATGATGGTCTCGTCCGCCTTCTCCTGGTGCTGGTGGGCCACCGCGAGGATCTTGCCCTCGCGGGCCTTGATCTCCTCCAGGGCCGCGCGGTTCTTCTCCAGCAGGTCGTCGTCGGGGACGATCGCGACCGTGGGCAGGGCCGGCTCGATGAGGGCCAGCGGGCCGTGCTTCAGCTCGGAGGCGGGGTAGGCCTCGGCGTGGATGTAGGAGACCTCCTTGAGCTTCAGGGAGGCCTCGCGGGCCACCGGGTAGCCCCGGACGCGGCCGATGAAGAGCATCGAGCGGGCGTCGGCGTAGTTCTCCGCCAGCCGCTTGATCTCCTCCTCCTGCTTGAGGATCTCGGAGATCTGCTGCGGCAGCTTGCGCAGGCCCTCGATGATCCGCTTGCCGTCGCGCACCGACAGGTCGCGGGTGCGGCCCAGGTGCAGTGCCAGCAGGGCGAAGGCCACCGTGGTGTTGGTGAAGCACTTGGTGGACACCACGCAGACCTCGGGGCCGGCGTGGACGTAGACGCCGCCGTCGGCCTCGCGGGCGATCGCCGAGCCGACGACGTTGACCACGCCGAGGACCCGCGCGCCCTTGCGCTTCAGCTCCTGCACGGCGGCCAGGACGTCGTAGGTCTCACCGGACTGGGAGACGGCGATGTAGAGGGTGTCGGGGTCCACGACCGCGTTGCGGTAGCGGAACTCGGAGGCCGGCTCGGCGTCGGCGGGGATGCGGGCCAGCTCCTCGATCATCTGGGCGCCGATCATGCCCGCGTGGTACGAGGTGCCGCAGCCGAGGATCTTCACCCGGCGGATCCGCCGGGCCTCGCGGGCGTCCAGGTTGAGGCCGCCGAGGTGCACGGTGGAGAACCGGTCGTCGATCCGGCCGCGCAGCACCCGGTCCACGGCGTCGGCCTGCTCGAAGATCTCCTTGTGCATGTAGGTGTCGTGGCCGCCCATGTCGTACGACTCGGCCTCCCACTCCACCGTGGTGGGCTCGGCGGTGGTGCGCGTGCCCTCGGTGGTGTAGGTGCGGAAGTCGTCGGCCTTGAGGGTGGCCATCTCGCCGTCGTCGAGGGTCACTATCTGGCGGGTGTGGGTGACCAGCGCGGCGATGTCGGAGGCGACGAACATCTCCTTCTCGCCGATGCCGAGGACGACCGGGGAGCCGTTGCGGGCCACCACGATCCGGTCCGGGAAGTCGGCGTGCAGGACGGCGATGCCGTAGGTGCCCTCGACCAGCCGGACCGCCTGGCGGACCTTGTCCTCCAGCTTCTCGGCCTGCGAGCGGGCGATCAGGTGGGTGAGGACCTCGGTGTCGGTCTCGGAGAGGAACTCGACGCCGTCCGCCTCCAGCTTGCGGCGCAGGTCGGAGGCGTTGTCGATGATGCCGTTGTGGACGACGGCCACCTTCTGGTCGGCCGACATGTGCGGGTGGGCGTTCACGTCGGAGGGGGCGCCGTGGGTGGCCCAGCGGGTGTGGGCGATGCCGGTGGTGCCCTTGAAGCGCGCCGGGACCCTGGCCTCCAGGTCGCGCACCCGGCCCTTGGCCTTGACCATCTTCAGGCCGGGCGTCTTCGGCGAGGTGACGACGATGCCCGCGGAGTCGTAGCCGCGGTACTCCAGGCGCTGGAGACCCTCCAGGAGGAGGGGGGCGACATCACGCTTCCCGATGTAACCGACAATTCCGCACATATATAGAGGTATCCCTTGGCTGTCGCTGGTCCGGGCTGGAGGGGGCGGGCTGAGCGGGGGCCTGGCTGCTGCCGGGCTCAGCCGTAGACCATGCGGCGCAGCTGCCTGAGCGAGAGCTCCGGCGGCGCCACCGCCCGGTATTTCAGGTCCGCCTCGATCCGCTGGAAGATCTCCGCGTTCACCAGGCCCTGGGCCTGGAGCTCGCGGTGGCGGCGACGGACGTACTCCTGGGTCGTCTCGTCGAAGTAGGCGAGCACGTCCTGGACCACGCGCAGCGCCTCGCCCCGGCTCAGGGGCGTGGACCGCGTCAGATGATCTACGAGTTCGTCGTGCACCCGGTAGATCCTGGGGTACCGGCGCCTGTTTCGCAAGAATCGTGCCCGAATCCGGGCAGAGGGCTGTTGAAACTCTTATGGCGCCCTGTTCGCCCCCCGTCCATCCGGAGTCCTGCGTCCCGTTGCCCGAGCCGACGAGTTTCAGACGTCATGGACATTCCTCGTATGGGCGTTCCCGAGAAGCTGGCCGAGCGCATGAGCATGGCCGAACAGCACGAGTACCTGCGCGCCAGATTCTCGCGGCGCACCATGATCCGGGGCGGCGCGGTCACGCTGGGCGCCGTCGCCGGTGGCGCGTTCGTGCCGGGGGCCACCGCCCGGGCCGCGGTACCGGCCCAGCGCTCCGTCCCCGCCGCGGCCGCGGTCGACGGCGCGTATGTCGCCCCCTTCGGCCGCCACCTGGCCTGGGGCAACGACCCGCGCACCGAGATCACCGTCTCCTGGCAGGTCCCGGTCGCCGTCAAGAACCCGTTCATCCGGATCGGGGCCCACCCCTCGGACCTCTCCCGCAGAATAGAGGCCGAGGTCCGCACCCTGTACACCCCGGCCGGGGTCGGCGCGAGCGGCGACCACACCCAGTACTACCTGCACGCCAGGCTGACCCACCTGCGCCCCGGCAGGACCTACTACTACGGCGTCGGCCACCAGGGCTTCGACCCGGCCGAGCCGCACCTGCTGGGCACCCTGGGCACCTTCACCACCGCCCCCGCCCACAAGGCGCCGTTCACCTTCACCGCCTTCGGCGACGAGGGTGTCGGCTACCACGGCCTGGCCAACAACAGCCTCCTGCTCGGCCAGAACCCCGCCTTCCACCTGCACGCCGGCGACATCGCCTACGCCGACCCGTCCGGCGCGGGCAAGACCGCCGACACCGGCTTCGACGCGCGCACCTGGGACTCCTTCCTCGCCCAGACCGAGACCGTCGCCAAGCAGGTCCCGTGGATGCCGGCGTACGGCAACCACGACATGGAGGCCTGGTACTCGCCCAACGGCTACGGCGGCGAGGACGCCCGCTGGACCCTGCCGGACAACGGCCCGGACCGCCAGAACCTCCCGGGCGTCTACTCCTTCGTCTACGGCAACACCGCCGTCATCTCGCTCGACGCCAACGACATCTCCTTCGAGATCCCGGCGAACCTGGGCATTTCAGGCGGTACCCAGACCGCGTGGCTGGAAGGACAGCTGAAGAAGTTCCGCGCCGCGAAGGACGTGGACTTCATCGTCGTCTTCTTCCACCACTGCGCCTACTGCACCTCCACCGCCCACGCCTCCGAGGGCGGAGTGCGCCAGGAGTGGGTGCCGCTGTTCGAGAAGTACACCGTGGACCTGGTCATCAACGGCCACAACCACCAGTACGAGCGCACCGACGTGATCAAGGCGGGCGAGGTCGCCAGGAAGCTGCCCATCGGCGGCACGGCCTACCCGGAGACCGACGGCGTGGTCTACGTCACCGCGGGCGCGGCCGGCCGCAGCCTGTACGCCTTCTCCGCCCCCGACACCTACGAGGGCCACGAGCACGAGACCGACTCCGTGGCCTCGTTCGTCAACACCAAGGACGGCAAGGTCCACGAGACCGTCGGCTGGTCCCGGGTGCGCTACCTGAACTACTCCTTCCTGCGCGTGGACGTCAGCCCCGCGCCCAGGGGCCGTCAGACCACCCTGCGGGTGTCGGGCATCGCCGAGACCGGCGACCGCATCGACCACTTCACGGTGTCCCGCACGGCCAAGTAGTCCCCGCGGAACGGGCGGTCCTCACAGGCGCTTGAGGACCGCCTGCTTGGCCAGCGTGAACTCCTCGTCCGTCAGCACCCCGTCACGGTGCAGCTCGCCCAGCTCCCGCAGCCGCCGCAGCAGCGTGTCGTGGTCGTCCCCGGCCCGCCGCTCTCCGGTCTCCGGTTCCCCGGCCCGCTGTGCCGGGATCCGCCCCGGCTCCTCCCGCGCGGCCGAGGGGTGCGGCAGCCGCGCCTGCACCGCCGCCGCGACCAGGGCCATCAGCGGGTCCTTCCTGAACCCCCACAGCTCCACCGCGTTCGGGTCGTACTTGGGCGGCGCGCCGGCCGGGGCGCCGCGCACCAGGAACCGCAGGTGCCCGTTCTCCAGCCCGGCCGCCGGCTGCCACTCCACACCGGTGAGGTCGGCGAGCGCGATCGTGCGTGGCCCGGACGACGCCTTGGAATCCTCCGTCTTCCAGTTCCACTCCAGCCGCACCCGTTCCCCGTCGAAGCTCGCGGTGCCGTCCCCGGCCGAGGCGGACACCGGCAGCGACGGGCCCGGCAGCAGGTACTCGTCGACCGGCCCGGGCGAAATCCCCTCCAGCAGGAGGGCGTTGCGCACCTCGTCGGCGATGTACTCGGCCACGCCGTACCGGTCGGACTCCACGACGAGCTGATACGGGTCGTTCGGCTCGGCGAGCCGGCCCGCGGTGGCCTGGAGCAGCGGATCGGCGCCGTCGCGCAGCCGCAGCCTCAGCCGCCCCGACTTCCGGCCCTGCTCGACGGAGATCCCGGCCAACGCGCCCAGCGGGACGACGAGTTCGCCCAGCTCACGGCGGAGCGGGCCGACGTTCTTCTCCCGGCCCGGGGTGATCCGCAGAGCGTCGCCGTCGAAGGCCCAGGTGCCGTCCTTCTGGATGATGTCCGCCATACGGGGATTGTTTCACCCGATCTGCGGCACAGTGGAGGACGACCCCGTATGACGGTCAACCTCCCCCCACCGAAGGGAGCGCATGTGAGACCGAACCACGGCACGACTCCCCGGACGTTCCGCATCCTCGCCACCCTGCTGCTGCTCGCGGCGGCCGGTGCCTTCGGCGTCGGCGCGGCCCCCGAGGTCCAGGCCGCCGCCCCCTCGCCGCTGGACCGGGTGGTCCCGGCACCCGTCTCCGTCCAGCCGGGCGGCACCCCCTACCGCATCACCCGCGCCACCCGCATCCGCGTCGGCGCCTCCGCCGAGGTCCGCCGCGTCGGCGCCTACCTCGCCGGCATCCTGCGCCCGTCCACCGGATACCCGCTGCCGCTCACCGGCCACGGCAGCGGCGGCATCCGGCTCCGGTTGCAGAAGGGCGACTTCGGCGCCGAGGGCTACCGGCTGCACAGCGGCGCCGGCGGCGTCACCCTCACCGCACGCACCCCCGCCGGGCTCTTCCACGGCGTCCAGACCCTGCGCCAGCTCCTCCCGGCGGCCGTCGAGAAGAAGACCGTGCAGCGCGGCCCCTGGCAGATCGCCGGCGGCACCATCGAGGACCGCCCCCGCTACGCCTACCGGGGCGCCATGCTCGACGTGGCCCGGCACTTCCTCACCGTCGCCCAGGTCAAGCGCTACATCGACCAGCTGGCCCTCTACAAGGTCAACGAACTGCACCTGCACCTCAGCGACGACCAGGGCTGGCGCATCGCCGTCGACTCCTGGCCGCGCCTGGCCGCCCACGGCGGCGCCACCGAGGTCGGCGGCGGCCCGGGCGGCTACTACACCAAGGCCGACTACCGGGAGATCGTCCGGTACGCGGCCTCCCGCTACCTGGAGGTCGTCCCCGAGATCGACATGCCCGGCCACACCAACGCGGCCCTGTCCTCGTACGCGGAGCTCAACTGCGACGGCGTGGCCCCCCCGCCCTACACCGGCACCCAGGTCGGCTTCAGCTCGCTGTGCGTACCCAAGGAGGTCACCTACGCCTTCGTCGACGACGTGATCCGCGAGGTGGCCGCCCTCACCCCCGGCCGCTACCTGCACATCGGCGGCGACGAGGCGCACTCCACCAGCCACCCCGACTACGTGGCCTTCATGGACCGCGTCCAGCCGGTGGTCGCCCGCCACGGCAAGACGGTCATCGGCTGGCACCAGCTCACCGGCGCCCACCCGGCCCCGGGTGCCCTCGCCCAGTACTGGGGCCTGGACCGCACCGGCGCCGCCGAGAAGGAACAGGTCGCACAGGCCGCCAGGAACGGCACCGGGGTCATCCTGTCCCCGGCCGACCGGATCTACCTCGACATGAAGTACACCGCCGCCACCCCCATCGGCACCAAGTGGGCGGGCCTGGTGGAAGTACAGCGCTCCTACGACTGGGACCCGGGCTCCTATCTCGCCGGGGTGCCCGCCTCGGCCGTCCGGGGTGTCGAGGCACCCCTGTGGACGGAGACGGTGAAGACCACCGCCGACATCGAGTACCTGGCCTTCCCCCGCCTCGCCGGGGCGGCCGAGCTGGGCTGGTCGCCGGCCGCCCGGCTGGGCTGGGACGGCTACCGGGAGCGGCTGGCCGCGCAGGGCCCGCGCTGGGACGCCCTCGGCATCGGCTACTACCACTCGCCGCAGGTGCCCTGGCCGGCATCCTGACCGGGTGAAGCACGACGGGCACCCCGCAGGACCGTACTCCGGGGTGCCCGTCCGCTCGTGGAGCCGTCAGAACCCGGCGATGGGGTTCCTCAGCGTGCCGACCAGCTGGAGCGCGCCGGACGGGTCGGCGAGGTCCACCATCTGCCTGTTGTCGCGCAGCTGGAGCCGGTTGAGGCAGGACAGCGCGAACTCCGGCGCGAACATGTCGTACTGGCGGAACCGGTCGGCCAGCTGCGGGTTCGCCTCCTGGTACTCGCGGGTGACCTCGGCGACCGTGCGCCAGAAGCCGTCCTCCTCCAGGACGCCCTCGGCGGCGAGCTGGGCGGCCAGGAAGCGGAAGAAGCAGTCGAAGACGTCCGTGAAGATCGACAGCAGCTTCTGCTCCTCGGGCACCTCCACCCGGATGCGCGCCACCTCCGGCGGCAGCGCCGCGTCCGGGTCCATGACGGCGATCTCCTCCGCGATGTCCTTGTAGACCGCCCGCCGCACGGCCCCGTCCCGCAGTACCAGGACCGTGTTCTCGCCGTGCGGCATGAACACCAGGTCGTAGGCGTAGAAGCTGTGCAGCAGCGGGGTGTAGTAGGCCCGCAGATACCGCCGCAGCCACTCGGCCGGGGCCAGGCCCGACCGCTCGATCAGCGCGCCCGCGAAGGAGGCTCCCTCGTGGTCGACGTGCAGCAGCGAGGCCATCGTCGCCAGGGACTCGCCCTCCTCCAGCGAGGGCACCGGGCTCTCCCGCCACAGCGCGGCCAGCATCTTGCGGTACGGCGAGTAGCGGTCGGTGGCCCGCTCGTACTCCAGGTGCCGGTAGCCCACGGCCGCCCGCTCCCGGATGACCGACAGGCCGCTCGCCTTCAGCACCGGGTCGCTGTCGATCAGCTGCGCCAGCCAGTCGTTGATCGCCGGGGTGGCCTCCATGTAGGCGGCCGAGAGACCGCGCATGAAGCCCATGTTGAGGACCGACAGCGCCGTCTTCACATAGTGCTTGTGCGGGGCGCTGGTGTTGAAGAAGGTGCGGATCGACTGCTGGGCCAGGTACTCGTCGTCGCCCTCGCCGAGCGGCACCAGCAGATTCCGGGCCACCTCGGCGGCGAAGGTGACGCTGAGCTTGTTCCACCACTGCCAGGGGTGGACCGGTATGAACAGGTAGTCGGCGGGGTCCAGGCCCCGGCCGGTGAGGACGGACCGGAACCGCGTGACCGTCTCCGCGCCCAGCTCCTCGCGCAGGAACGACTCGTACTCGATCCCCACGCCGGCCGTGAACGCGGCCCGCGAGCGGTGCGCGGCCAGCCACACCAGCCGGACGGGGCTCGCCGTCTCCGGCGCGTACGACAGGTACTCGTGGACGCCGAAGCCGAGCCGCCCGTTGTTCGCGACGAAGCACGGGTGGCCCTCGGTCATCCCGGTCTCGATCGCCTGGAACCCGGCGCTTATCAGCTCCGCCGAGGTCATCCGGGGCTTGGTGAGCTTGTAGCAGGTGCTTGACAGGGTGGAGGAGATCTCCTCCAGGTACACCGGCAGGATCTCGTCGCTCAGCCCCAGCGACTCCTTCAGCTCGATGAGGAAGTCCAGCGCGTCCAGGGCGGGTTCGGCGCCGTCGCGGTGCCGGGCGATGGAGTCGGGGTCGATCTGCCAGTGGTCCAGGGCCCGGCGCACGGCGGTGAACCGGTAGCTGGTGAGCCCGTCGTCGCTGCGCACGACGTAGCGGCCGCCGCCCTGCTCCTCGGGTGTGATCAGCCGCTCGTGCGCGAACTCGGCGAGTGCCTTGCGTATCAGCAGGCGGTTGGCCCTCTCCCACCGCTCGGGGGACAGATGGGTCACGGCGTCGGCGAGGGTCATGCGGTCACCGCCTTCTCGAACCGCTCGCGGGTGCAGAAGCTCAGCAGCGCCCGCTTCTCCGGCTTGTCGATCTCCCGCTCGGGCACGAACCCGACGGCCGCGTTCAGGGCGTGCACCGCCGTGTTGCGGACGTCCGGCTCGACCACCACCCGCTCCACCGCCGGGTCCTCGAACAGGTGCGCCATCACGGCGCTGATCACGGCCCGGGTGAACCCGTGCTCGGGGGTGTCCGTGGCCGGCGTCAGGAAGTGCATGCCCACGTCCCCCGGCAGCGCCTCGTACAGCCCCACCAGCTCCCGGTGCGCGGGATCGTACTTCTCCATCAGGAACACCGGCTCACCGCCGCGCAGCCCGAACAGCGCGTGATGGTGATCGTCCGCCGCTATCTCCATGTAGGCCCGCTCGACGTCCTCCAGCCGAGCGTCCTGCATCATCCAGAACGCCGCCTTGGGATGCGTGACCCAGGAGTGCAGCAACCGGGCGTCGTTCAGCGGGTCGACGGGTCGGAAGGTGAAGGTCATACGGCGAACTCCTGGAAGGCGACGGACTTCTCGACCGGGTAGTACTCGGTGCCGAGCAGCTCACGGATGATGTACGCGTTCCGGTACGCGCCCATCCCCAGGTCGGGGCTGGTGATGCTGTGGGTGTGGACGCCGGCGTTCTGCAGGAAGACCCCGCGCCCGGTGACGTCCACGCTGTAGTTGCGGGCCACGTCGAAGCGGCCGTGGCCGTCGAAGCGGAGCCGGTCGCGGACGGGGCCGAGGAACGCGGGCGGGGTGTAGTGGTAGCCGGTGGCCAGCACCAGGCCCTCGGTGCGGATCTCGAAGTCCTTGTCCTGCTCGTCCTGGTGGAAGCCGAGGGTGTACGAGCCGTCGGCGTAGGCCGCCGTGCGCAGCGTGGAGTTGGTCAGCAGCCGGGTGGGCACTCCGCGGTCGCCGCTCTCGACGTTCTTCTGGTACAGAAGGTCGAAGATGGAGTCGATCAGGTCCGAGTTGATGCCCTTGAACAGGCCCTTCTGCTGCTTCTCCAGCCGGTAGCGGGTCTCCTCGGGCAGCGCCCGGAAGTAGTCGATGTAGTCCGGGGAGGTCATCTCCAGGGTCAGCTTGGTGTACTCCAGCGGGAAGAACCGCGGGGAGCGGGTGACCCAGTTGAGCCGGTAGCCGTGGGTGTCGATCCCGGCGAGCAGCTCGTGGTAGATCTCGGCCGCGCTCTGGCCGCTGCCGACGACGGTGATGGACTCCTTCTCCAGCAGCTCGGCCTTGCGGTGCATGTACTGGGAGGTGTGCAGGAAGTCCCCGCCGAGGTCCCGGCACGCCTCGGGGACGAAGGGCACGGTGCCGGTGCCCAGCACCAGGTGCCGGGCGCGGTAGGTGTCCCCGGCCGCGGTGCGCACCTCGTACAGCCCGTCGTCGTACGACACCTCGGTGACCGTGGTGCCGAAGCGGACGCGGTCCAGTTTCCCGGCGGCCCAGCGGCAGTAGTCGTCGTACTCGACGCGCAGCGGGTAGAAGTTCTCGCGGATGTAGAACGAGTACAGTCTGCCCTTCTCCTTCAGGTAGTTCAGGAAGGAGTACGGCGAGGTCGGATCGGCCAGGGTGACCAGGTCCGACATGAACGGGGTCTGCAGGTGGGCGCCGTCCAGGAACATCCCGGCGTGCCACTCGAAGTCGGGCTTGGACTCCAGGAACACGCCGTCCAGTTCGGCGATCGGCTCGGTGAGGCAGGCGAGGCCGAGGTTGAAGGGGCCGAGCCCGATCCCCACGAAGTCGTAGGTCTTGGTCGGGCTGTCAGGACGCGCGGTCAAGGGACTCTCCCAGGTACTGCTCGGCGTGGCCGGCGATCAGGTCGAGGACGGCGGCGATGTCGTCCGCCTTGGTCTCGGGGTTGAGCAGGGTGAACTTCAGGTAGTGGCGGCCGGCCACCTTGGTGCCCGCGACCACGGCGTCGCCGGAGGCGAACAGGGCCTTGCGGGCGTAGAGGTTGGCCCGGTCGGTCTCGGCCGGGTCGGTGACGGCCGCGGGGATGTAGCGGAAGACCAGGGTGGACAGCGAGGGTTCGACCACGACGTCGTAGCGCGGGTCGGCCGCCAGCAGCTCCCAGCCCTCGCGCGCCAGGTCGCACACCTCGTCGAAGAGCTGCCCGATGCCGTCGGCGCCCATCGTGCGCAGGGTCAGCCACAGCTTGAGGGCGTCGAAGCGGCGGGTGGTCTGGAGGGACTTGTCCACCTGGTTGGGGATGCGTTCCTGCACCATGCGGCGGGGGTTGAGGTACTCGGCGTGGTAGGTGGCGTGCCGCAGGGTGGCCGCGTCCCGGACCAGCACGGCGGAGGAACTGACCGGCTGGAAGAAGGACTTGTGGTAGTCGACGGTGACGGAGTCGGCGCGCTCGATGCCGTCGATGCGGTGCCGGTACTTCAGGGAGGCGAGCAGCCCGCAGCCGTAGGCGGCGTCCACGTGCATCCACACGCCGTACTGGGCGCACAGCCCGGCGATCTCGGGCAGCGGGTCGATGGAGCCGAAGTCGGTGGTGCCGGCGGTGGCGACGACGGCCATGGGCACCAGGCCGTCCCGCGCGCAGCGCTCCAGTTCGCGGGCGAGGGCGACCGTCTGCATGCGCTGGTCGTGGTCGACGGGAACGGCGACGACGGCTTCCGGGCCGAGCCCGAGCAGTTTCGCCGACTTCCTGACGCTGAAGTGGCCGGCCTCGGAGGCGAAGATCCGCAGTTTCGCGAGCGAGTCGCTCTTGGCCTCCTCCCGCGCGAGCAGCAGCGCCTGGAGGTTGGACTGGGTGCCGCCGGAGGTGAAGACGCCGTCGGCGGCCGGGCCGAGGCCGATGCGGGCGGCCGTCCAGTCGATGAGCTTGCGCTCGATGAGGGTGCCGCCGGCGGACTGGTCCCAGGTGTCCAGCGAGGAGTTGACGGCGGACAGCACGGCCTCGGCGAGCACCGCCGGGATGACCACCGGGCAGTTGAGGTGGGCCAGGTAGCGGGGGTGGTGGAAGTAGACCGCGTCCCGCAGGTAGACGTCCTCCAGCTCGTCCAGGGCGGCGGTGGTGTCGCCCAGCGGACGGTCGAGGTCGATCGCGTCGACGGCCGGGAGGAGTGCGTCCACGGCGACGCCGGTGAACGGACGGTCGGTGGTGGCGAGTTTGGCCGCCACCCGCTCGACTCCTTCGGTCACGGAGCGGCGGTAGTGCTCCGCGGTGAGGCCATTGAGCAGGTGCGAGCGCATGTGGGGGTCCTCCGAGGGGACGGGTCCGTACCGGATGATCTTAGGTTAGCCTAACCTAAGTTTCGCGGAGGGAGGCGTGCCTCTCCCAGGGCCGGAACAGGCCAAAGGAGAGGCTGCCGGGTTACTCGCCCGTCTCGCGGAGCTGTTCCTCCGTCAGGCCCTGGCGCCAGTAGCCGACGAACGTCACGCGCCGCCGGTCCACCCCGCGCTCCCCGACGAAGTGCCGCCGCAGGGCCTTGACCTGGCCGGACTCCCCGGCGAGCCACACATACGGCCGCTCGGCGGCCGGCAGCGCGGCGGCCCGTACGGCGTCGGCGGTCATGGGGGAGTCGTCGTGCCGTACGAGCCAGGTGATCTCCGCGTCCGCCTGCGTGCGCACGACCTGCACGTCACCGGCGTGCGGCACCTCCAGCCAGGCCCGCACCCGGGTGCCGGCGGGCAGGGACTCGAGGATCGCGGTCGCGGCGGGTACGGCCGTCTCGTCACCGCACAGCACGACGAGGTCGGTGTCCGCGGGCGGCCGGAAGCGGATCGCGCGGTTGTCCGGCGACCCGGCGCCCTCCCGAAACCTAGGAGACACCTTGAAGCGCGACATCCAC
>NZ_JACBWZ010000590.1 GCF_013870595.1 Streptomyces sp. WELS2
CAGCAGTCCGCCTTCCGGTGTCACGCCACCGCCTTTCCGGGCGCGCCGGCCCAGAGGGTGCCGGCCCGCGCCTCCGCGTCGATCGTACGCAGCAGCGCGTCGTCGATCTCGTCGAGGGAGCCGACGATGTGACGCGCGCCGGTCTCCGCCATGAGCTGCCGCTGGTAGCCGTGCTCGAAGTCGCTGGGATGCCCGATGAACGGGGCGCCCAGCTCGCGGGCCGCCTCGGCGACCCGGGCCACGTCGTCCACGAACAGCACCTCGTCCACGGCGAGTCCGGCGATGTCGACGGCGATCTCGTACAGGCCGGGGCGGATGTCGTTGGTGCACACGTACCGGGGTTCGTCGAACAGGTCGGTCAGGTGCCCCAGGTAGCGCTCGAAGTGGGAGGCGTCGAGCCCGCCGTAGCAGACGGTCCGCAGCCCGAGGGCGCGGATTCGGCGCAGCAGTTCCGCCGCGCCGTCGAGGACGCGGACCGGGTGGTCCGCGAGGTAGCGCGCCCGGTCCTCGAAGTAGACGTCGATCGTCTCCATCGGGGAGGTCTGCATCCCGCACACCTCCGCGAGGATCTTGCCCGCGACCGCCTGCGGCTGGGAGAAGATCCGGCGCTCCAGGTCGGCGGAGTAGGTGCCGCCCCGGCTCGTGACGAAGTGGTGGATGACGGGGCTGAACGTGTCGTTCAGCAGGACTCCGTCGATGTTGAGCGCGACCATGCGGAGCTTTCCGAGCTGCTCGGTCATGGATTCATCTCTCCTCCCTCGATCCGCCGGCGCTTCGCGTGGACAGCGAATCGAGTAAACCTGACGACCGGTTGAGATCTTCACACGGGTGCCGCCCGATAGTCCACGGACCACGGTCGGGCGTCTCGGGTCCCGGGATGCGACGTCCACGCATCGTGCCCTGCTCGTCACACCGGTGGGTCCCCCGCGACCGGCCGCGAGTAGGCTGACCGGACCCGGTTCCGAACGCCCGTACGGGCGCGCGGAACGGGCCGGACGGCCGTGCACGGACGTCTGTAATCGACCGCAATTCCCAAGGGAGCGTGCAGAGTTGACGTCGAGGGGCGCACGTGCGCAGAGGGTCGCGCACCCTCGCCGGCCGGGCTCGGCCGCGTGTCGTCCGACGCGCTCGCGCCCGTCCGGACACACCCGGCGGGCACCGGTCGGCAGGGACGGGAAAGGCTGGAAAAAAAACCGGTCAGTCCGTACAGTGACGCCCGTCGCACACCGCTCGGCTCAACCCGCGCTCCACCCAGATCTGTTCACGGTTTGACCTGCTTTCCGGCAGCACTCCGTTCTCGACTGCCCAGGGGGAGAGGCAAGATGACCACGTTTGCGCCCATCGACAGTATGATCACGGACTTCCAGGCCACCGTGCCCACCACACCCGTCGGACTGACCACATTGACGACAACCGTCCCCAAGGAGTACGTCCACCGCTCGGTGGTCACCGAGGTGTTCCTCACCGGCTGGCGCCAGACGGATCCGGACACCTGCACGGTCACGGCCCAGTGGCCGCGGGCCCACACCTTCTACGGTCCCGCCGACGGCTTCCACGACCCGCTGCTGTTCAGCGAGACGCTGCGGCAGACGGTGCCGCTGCTGTCCCACGCGGTCTTCGGCGCGCCCATGGACCACAAGCAGATATGGCGCGATCTCCACGTCACCCTGGACCCGGCGGCGCTGCGCGCCGGGCTCACCCCGGCCGACGTGGAACTGCGCATCCTCTGCTCGGGCATCGAGCGGCGGGCCGGTGTGCTGCGCGGGATGCGGATGGAGGTGACCGCCACCCGCGAGGGGCAGCACCTCGGCACGGCGTCGACCTCGTTCAGTTCGCACAGCAGAGCGCTGTACCAGCGGCTGCGCGGGGCCTACGCGGACGCCGAGCGGGCCATGGCGGCGGCCGTCGAACTGCCGCCGTCGCTCCAGCCCGGTCTCGTCGGCCGGGACCGTCCGCACGACGTGGTGCTCTCGCCCCGCGGCGCCGACGGCCGCTGGCAGCTGCGGGTGAACACCCTGCACCCGATCATCTTCGACCACCCGAACGACCATGCTCCCGGCATGCTGCTCCTGGAGGCGGCCCGGCAGGCGGCCCGGCACCACCTCGGCCCGGAGCCGGTCCTCGCCACGGGCCTGGACGCGGCCTTCCACCGGTACGCGGAGCTGGACGCCCCCGCTTGGGTCACCGCCGGGACAGCCGCCGACGGCCGCGTCCGCGTGACCGTCGAGCAGCACGACGCGCTCGTCTTCGAGTGCGCGGTGACGACCCACCCGGCCACGTCCTGACGCCGGATGCCCGGCCGGTCCCCCACGGGATCCGTTGCCGGTGACCACCCGGTCACGATGTCCCGGGCGCCGGTTCCACGGGCGTCATGCTCGTGCAGGCGGAGGAGACAGCTCGTCGGGCGGCCTGGTCAGGAGCCGTCCGACGAGCCCACTCCGAAGGGGGCGGGGTCAGAGGTCGTCGGGCAGGGCGAGGCCCGTCAGGGCGCCCACCGGGTCGGAGTCCGGGGTGCCGCGGGGCCACCAGTCCTCCCGGCCGGGCTCCGACTCGTAGGCGTACCACAGTCCGTCGCGGCCCAGCCGCAGCTGGACATGGCCGCGTGGATGGGTGAGGCGGTTGCGCCAGGGGCGGAACGCCGGCAGGTCGGCGGCGAGCAGCAGCGGACGGGCCCGGTCGAAACGGCCGGCCGGCGGGTCCCACGGCTCCTCCAGGACGGTCAGCCCCGCCTCCCCGCCCTGCCGCCAGGCCGCGACGGCTCGCGCGAGATCGGCCGGCGTACGGCCGGTCGCGTCGGCGAGCGCGGCGTACAGCGTGCGGGTGGCCGCGGTCAGCCCGGAACCGGGACGGGCCGCGGCCAGGCGCACCGCGTCCTGCCACAGGGACAGTTCACCGACCGGATCGCGTCCGGTGGCGAGCAGCGTGTGGGCGCGGGCGGCGGCGTCGGTCGCCAGCTGGTCCAGCGCGAAGGGGTCCGGGCCGCCGGGCGCCGAGGGGTACACAGGGGGCTGCTCGGGGTGCGGCGGCACCGGCAACGGCGGCGGCAGAGGCGGGAGCCCGCGAGGCGCCAGGGCGTCGGCAGCCCGGACGCCCGGCAGGGTCCGCGGCTGCCGTTCGCTCGCGGCGCGGGCCGCCCGGGCCGCACTGCGCCGGGACAGCACGTCCAGCAGCTCCTTCTCGCCCCGCCCGCGCAGCAGGAGGAGTACGAAGGGATCGGCGTCGAGCAGGCGGGCCGTCTGGTAGCAGAGGGCGGCGGCGTGCTTGCAGGGGTGACCGGAGTCCGGGCAGCCGCAGCGCGGAACCAGGTCGCCGGGGCCGGGCAGCAGCGGCACACCGCAGTTTGCCAGCGACTGGGGCAACTCCTTGTCGAGCAGCGCCGCGATGTGCCCCGGCCGGTCGGCGGCGGCGTCCAGGAACCGCTCCCAGTCCGCGTCCTCCAGGGTCCGTACGCGCACCTGGACCCGGTACGGCCGGGGCCGGCTGCCCCGTACGTACGCCAGCACCAGCCCCGGTGTGACGGTGATGGCGTCCACCTGCCCCTGGTCGGCGTAACCCCGGCCGCGCGCCAGCCGCTTGGCGTCCAGCGCGCCCCGCTCCAGCGCACCGACCCAGGCGTTGCCCCACCACGTACCGGCGAACGGTTCCCCGGTGCCGCCACTCCCCCGGGCGGGGAACGCCGGGAAGGTGCGGCGGAGTTCGCTGTCGCGGTGGGGGGTACCCATGGTCCCGGCCCCGAAGTACGACCGCTCCACCGCGCCGACCGCCGAACCGGACTCCGCGGAACGGCCGGCCTTGGCCGAGGGGCCCGCTTCCGCCGAGGGACCGGTCCCCGCCGAGCGGCCGGCTTCCACCGCACGATCCGCCTCCACCGCGCGCTCCCTCTCCTCGGGCTCCGCCGTCACGGCGGACGGCTCGGCGGGCGGGTTGGCCGCGGGGGCGGTGTGCTCCGGGTCGCCGTCGGTGGTGTCGGTCCACGTGGGCATCCGGAAGGCGGTCGCCAGGTAGTGCCGCATGTCCCGCACGGCCCCGGCCCGGGCGGTCCCCGTC
>NZ_JACBWZ010000591.1 GCF_013870595.1 Streptomyces sp. WELS2
CCCGCCCGGATCCGGTACGCCCGCACCAGCGCCAGGGCGGCCTCGCCCCGTGGCCGCCGTCCCGGGCGGATGTCGACGGCGAACGCCTTCGTCTCCTGGATGTGCGTGTTGGGATCCAGGGACAGGTGCAGCAGTTCGTTGGCCGCGTCGCCGGTGCTGTAGCCGTTCGGGCCCCAGTGGTAGGGCAGCCCCACCTGGTGCAGCGGGCGGCCGCGCACGGTCAGCGGGGTCATCCGGGCGGTGACCAGCACCCGCGCCTCGATCACGCCCCGGGCGCTGACGACCGTCGCCCATCCGGTGTGCGCCAGGCCCCGTTCGGCGGCCAGTTCGGGGGACACCTCGCAGAAGAACTCCGGCTGGAGTTCGGCCAGGTACGGCTGCCAGCGGGACATCCCGCCCGCCGTGTGGTGCTCGGTGAGCCGGTAGGTGGTGGCCACGTAGGGGAACACCGCGGAGCCGGGGTCAGCGCCGCTCGGCTGGTAGCGGTTGTCCGGGTGCGGCGGCAACAACTGCCGTACCGGGTTGCGCTGTTGGTCGTGGAGGAGGTTCGGGACGGGGGAGTCCTGCGGCTCGTAGTGGGCCGGCAGGGGGCCGTCCGTGAGCCCGGAGGGGACGTACAGCCAGCCCTTGCCGTCGGCCTGCATGATGAACGGGTCCGTGCCGGACAGGGCCTCGGGTCCCCTGGCGTCCTCGGGCGGGACGTGGTCCGGCGCCTTGTCCTTCTTGAAGTCGGGGACGTCGTGTCCCGTCCACTCGCCGCGCTCCGCGTCCCACCACACCAGGGCCTTCCGCTCGCTCCACGGCCGGCCCTCGGGGTCGGCCGAGGCGCGGTTGTACAGGATGCGCCGGTTGGCCGGCCACGCCCACGCCCACTCGGCCGCCACCCAGTCCTGCTCCCGGCCAGGCTTGCGGCGGGCCGCCTGGTTGACGCCGTCGGCGTAGACCCCGCAGTAGATCCAGCAGCCGCAGGCCGTCGAGCCGTCGTCCTTCAGCTCCTCGTAGGAGGACAGCGGGCCGCCGTCGGCGAAGCGGCCGTTGATCTCGGCGAGGACGGCCTCCGCGTCCGGTTCGGCGAGCGGGCCCTTCGTCGGGTAGTCCCAGGCCAGGTCGAGCACCGGCCGGTCCATCTCGTCGGCGGACCCGGCGAGCTTCGCCCGGATGATCCGGCCCAGGTGGTAGGCGAACCACAGGTCGCTGCGCGCCTCGCCGGGCGGCTCGACCGCCTGGTGGTGCCACTGGAGCAGCCGCTGGGTGTTGGTGAAGCTGCCGTCCTTCTCGGTGTGCGCGGCGGCCGGCAGGAAGAACACCTCCGTGCGGATGTCCTCGGTGCGCAGCTCGCCGGTCTCGATCTCCGGCCCGTCCCGCCACCAGGTCGCCGACTCGATCAGCGAGAAGTCCCGGACCACCAGCCAGTCGAGGTTCGCCATGCCGAGCCGCATCAGCTTGGAGCCGGCGTTGCCCACCGCCGGGTTCTCGCCGATCAGGAAGTAGCCTTTGCAGACGCCCTCCAGCTGGGCCATCGTCGTCTCGTACGTCGAGTGGGAGCCGGTCAGCCGGGGCAGGTAGTCGAAGCAGAAGTCGTTCTCCGCGCTCGCCGCGTCACCCCAGTAGGCCTTGAGCAGGCTCACCAGGTACGCCCGCATGTTGCCCCAGTAGCCCTTGTGCGCGGCCTCGGCGGCGCAGAACGCGTCCAGGTCCTGGTTCTGGTGCGCGTGCGGCATCGGGATGTAGCCGGGCAGCAGGTTGAACAGGGTCGGGATGTCCGTGGACCCCTGGATGGAGGCGTGCCCGCGCAGCGCCAGGATGCCGCCGCCCGGCCGGCCGATGTTGCCGAGCAGCAGTTGCAGGACGGAGGCGGCCCGGATGTTCTGCACGCCCACCGTGTGCTGGGTCCAGCCGACCGCGTAGGCGAAGGCCGTGGTCCGGTCGCGCCCGGAGTTCTCCGTGACCAGCTCGCACACCCGCCGGAACAGTTCCCGCGGCACGCCGCAGACCTGCTCGACCAGTTCCGGGGTGTAGCGGGCGTAGTGCCGTCTGAGCACCTGGAAGACACAGCGGGGGTGGGACAGCGTCTCGTCCCGCTCCGGCTCGCCCTCGCCGATGACCGCGCCGCCGGAGCCGTGGGCCTCGCCCCGCGCGGCCTCCGTCACGGACGTGCCGCCCCGGGTGCGCTCCTCGTACTCCTGGTCGCGCTCGCCGGAGGCCGCCTGGACCTCGGTGCCCTCGTACTGCCAACTCGTGTTGTCGTAACTGCGGTTGTCACGGTCCAGGCCGGAGAAGACACCGGCCAGGTCCTCGGTGTCCCGGAAGTCCTCCCGCAGGATCACCGGGGCGTTGGTGTACGCCACGACGTACTCGCGGAAGTACTTCTCGTTCCGCAGCACGTGGTTGACGATCCCGCCGAGGAAGGCGATGTCCGTGCCCGCGCGCAGCGGCACGTGCAGGTCGGCGAGCGCGCTGGTGCGGGTGAACCGCGGGTCGACGTGGATCACCTTGGCGCCGCGGGCCTTGGCCTCCATCACCCACTGGAACCCGACCGGATGGCACTCGGCCATGTTCGAGCCCTGGATGACGATGCAGTCCGCGTGCTGGAGGTCCTGCTGGAAGGTGGTCGCGCCGCCGCGGCCGAACGAGGTTCCCAGACCGGGAACGGTGGAGGAGTGTCAAACGCGCGCCTGGTTCTCGATCTGGATCGCTCCCAGCGCGGTGAACAGCTTCTTCAGCAGGTAGTTCTCCTCGTTGTCGAGCGTGGCGCCGCCGAGGCTCGCGATGCCGAGGGTGCGCCGGGTGCGGGTCTCGTCGACCTCCCACTGCCAGCCGGCCCGGCGGGCCTCGATCACCCGGTCGGCGATCATGTCCATCGCCGTGTCCAGGTCCAGCCGCTCCCACCCGGTGCCGTACGGACGCCGGTACAGGACCTGCCGCTCGCGGGCGTCGCCGGTGGTCAGCTGGAGGCTGGCCGCGCCCTTGGGGCACAGCCGGCCGCGGGAGACGGGGGAGTCCGGGTCGCCCTCGATCTGTGTGACCCGGCCGTCCTCGACGTACACGTTCTGGCCGCAGCCCACCGCGCAGTACGGGCAGACGGACTTCACCACCCGGTCGGCCGTGGCCACCCGGGGCGTCAGCCGGGCGCTCGCCGCGCTCTTGGCGGCGGCCCCCCGGCCCAGCGGATCCGTGCCGGTGAGCTGCCGGTAGACCGGCCAGGAGTCGATCCAGGTGCGTACGCCCACGGCTCCTCCTCCCGCTCGGGTGCCTCGATTGTCCCGCCGCCCCGCGCGTACGGCATCCCGGCCGCCCCGGTCCGGGGGCCGTACCGCTGCGGTGTGTCGGTACCCGGACCGGACGACCTGCCCCGTAATGTCCGGTTGGTCACGGTCCCCGAGCGAGTGACGGGAGCGATCGGATGACGGTCAGGGGCGGCGGGGCGAAGGCGGTGACGCCGTGAGGCAGCGTCACGTCTTCGGAACGGTGTTCACGGTGGAGGCGGCCATCGCCGGTGCCGTGTTCCTCGCCGTCCTCGGCCTGCTCGCCTGGACGCTGCTGCGCCACCGCGGCGCCCGCCCCGCCGCCGGTGCCGCAGAGCGCTCCGAACGGCCCCGCCTGGAGGCGTACTACGTCGGCGCCCTGGCCGCCTTCGCGGTCTTCCTCGTGACCTGGACCGCCTGGCAGAACCACCGGGAGCACCCCGCGGCGGGTCCCCGCCCGCTGCGCGTCGACGTCACCGGCTTCCAGTGGTGCTGGACCTTCCGCTACCCCGGCTCCCCGGCCCAACGCAGCGTCACCGGCACCTGTGCGGGCCACGACATGCCCACCCTCGTCGTGCCGGCCGGCCGGACCGTCCAGCTGCGGCTCACCTCCCGGGACGTCGTCCACTCCCTCTGGGTGCCCGGCCTGCGCTACAAGACCGACGCCTTCCCGCACCACGTGAACACCCTCACCCTCACCCTGGACCGGACGGGCCGCTGGCGCGGCCGGTGCGCCGAGTTCTGCGGCCAGCGCCACCACACCATGGACTTCTGGATCAAGGCCGTGCCACCGCGCGCG
>NZ_JACBWZ010000592.1 GCF_013870595.1 Streptomyces sp. WELS2
GCCGCGTCGCCGGCCTCCTCGTACGCGACCGCGAGGAACTCGGCCTGCTGGAGAGCCGGGACGCGGGCAAGACCGTCGAGGAGGGCCGCGTCGACATCGACTGTGTCGCCGACGCCTTCCGGTACTTCGCCGACCTGGTCGCCGCCGAGGCGCCCGGCCGGGTGGTCGACGCGGGCTCGCCCGGGATCCACAGCGTGGTCGTCCACGAGCCGGTGGGTGTCTGCGCGCTGATCACTCCCTGGAACTACCCTCTCCTCCAGGCGAGTTGGAAGATCGCCCCGGCGCTCGCGGCCGGCAACACCTTCGTGGTCAAGCCCAGCGAGATCACCCCGATGACCACCATCGCGCTGATCGGGCTGCTCGCCGAGGCCGGCCTGCCCGCCGGAGTGGCCAACCTCGTCACCGGCCCCGGCCACACCGTCGGCGCCCGCCTCGCCGAGCACCCCGACGTCGACCTGGTCTCCTTCACCGGCGGTCTGGCCAGCGGGGTCAAGGTCGCCCAGGCCGCCGCGCCCACCGTCAAGAAGGTCGCCCTCGAACTCGGCGGCAAGAACCCCAACGTGGTCTTCGCCGACGCCTGCGCCACCGAGGAGGGCTTCGACACCGCCGTGGACCAGGCCCTCAACGCGGCTTTCATCCACAGCGGCCAGGTCTGCTCGGCCGGCGCCCGGCTCATCGTCGAGGAGACCGTCCGCGAGCGCTTCGTCGCCGAACTCGCCCGTCGCGCCCAGAGGATCAGGCTCGGCCGCGGCACCGCGGACGGCGTCGAGTGCGGCCCGCTCGTCTCCGAACAGCAGCGCGCCAAGGTCGAGGCGTACGTCGCCTCCGCCCTCGAGGAGGGCGCCGTCCTGCGCTGCGGCGGCAAGCGGCCCGAACCGTCGCCCGAGCGCCCCGCGACCGGCTGGTTCTACGAGCCCACCGTCCTCGACGCCTGCCACCGCGAGATGCGGGTCGTCCGCGAGGAGGTCTTCGGCCCGGTCCTCACCGTCGAGACCTTCCGCACCGAGGAGGAGGCCGTCCGCCTCGCCAACGACACCGAGTACGGCCTGGCCGGCGCGGTCTGGAGCGCGGACACCGCCAAGGCCCGCCGGGTGGCGTCCCGGCTGCGGCACGGCACCGTGTGGATCAACGACTTCCACCCCTATCTGCCGCAGGCGGAGTGGGGCGGCTTCGGCAGGAGCGGCACCGGCCGCGAGCTGGGTCCCGCCGGGCTCGCCGAGTACCGCGAGACCAAGCACGTCTACCAGAACCTCGCGCCGAAGCCGGTGCGCTGGTTCGCCGGCTGACCCCCACTCACCGGCTGGTCCCCGGCCTGCCGGCTGCCCCTTCAGCCGCGTCGGCCGGTCCCTCGGCCCACCGGCCGGCCCTCCGTCAGCCCCCGCATCGAGTCCGAGTCCCTGGAGTAGTACCCCCCATGTCCGACAGCACCCCCCACGTCTACGACTACGTCGTCATCGGCGGCGGCACGGCCGGCTCCGTCATCGCCTCCCGCCTCACCGAGAACCCCGATGTCACCGTCGCCGTCATCGAGGGCGGCCCGAGCGACGTCGGCCGCGACGACGTCCTCACCCTGCGCCGCTGGATGGGCCTGCTCGGTGGCGAACTCGACTACGACTACCCGACCGTCGAGCAGCCCCGCGGCAACTCCCACATCCGGCACAGCCGCGCCCGCGTCCTCGGCGGCTGCTCCTCGCACAACACCCTCATCTCCTTCAAGCCCCTGCCCTCCGACTGGGACGAGTGGGAGGCCGCCGGTGCCAAGGGCTGGGGCGCCGTCCCCATGGAGGCCTACTTCGCCCGGCTGAAGAACAACATCGTCTCCGTCGACGAGAAGGACCGGAACGCCATCGCCCGCGACTTCGTCGACGCCGCGCAGTCGGCGCTCGGGGTACCCCGCGTCGAGGGCTTCAACCGCGCGCCGTTCACCGAGGGCGTCGGCTTCTTCGACCTCGCCTACCACCCCGAGGACAACAAGCGGTCCTCGGCGTCGGTGGCGTACCTCCACCCGGTGATGGACGAGCGCCCCAACCTGACGATCCTGCTGGAGACCTGGGCGTACAAGCTCCGGCTGGACGGCACCCGCGCCGAGGGCGTGCACGTGCGCACCAAGAACGGCGAGGAGCTGCTGATCCGGGCCCGCGAGGAAGTCGTGCTGTGCGCGGGCGCCGTCGACTCCCCGCGCCTGCTGCTCCACTCCGGCATCGGCCCCCGCGCCGACCTCGAGGCGCTCGGCATCCCCGTCGTGCACGACCTGCCGGGCGTCGGCGAGAACCTGCTCGACCACCCCGAGTCGGTCATCGTCTGGGAGACCCACGGCCCGATCCCGGAGAACTCGGCGATGGACTCCGACGCGGGCCTGTTCGTGCGCCGCGACCCGGAGCACGCCGGACCGGACCTGATGTTCCACTTCTACCAGATCCCGTTCACCGACAACCCGGAGCGACTGGGGTACGAGCGGCCGGAGTTCGGCGTCTCGATGACCCCGAACATCCCCAAGCCGAAGAGCCGCGGCCGGCTGTACCTGACCAGCGCGGACCCCGCCGTCAAGCCGGCCCTGGACTTCCGGTACTTCACCGACGAGGACGACTACGACGCCCGGACCCTGGTCGACGGCATCCGCATCGCCCGCGAGATCGCCAGGACCGAGCCGCTGGCCGGCTGGCTCAAGCGCGAGGTGTGCCCCGGCCCGGAGATCACCGGTGACGCCGAGCTGAGCGAGTACGCCCGCAAGGCGGCCCACACCGTCTACCACCCGGCCGGCACCTGCAAGATGGGCGCCGCCGACGACGAACTGGCCGTCGTGGACCCCGAGTTGCGCATACGGGGGCTCGACGGCATCCGCATCGCCGACGCGTCCGTCTTCCCGGCCATGCCCGCGGTCAACCCGATGATCGGGGTGCTCATGGTCGGGGAGAAGGCCGTCGACCTGATCGGAGGTGACCTGCGATGACCCTCACCGTCCCCACCCGCAAGCCGCCCACCGCCGCCGAGTCCGTCTTCTCGGTGTCCGGTCTGTGGAAGGTCTTCGGCCCGAAGCCCGAACGCGTCCCCGCCGACCCGGAGCTCAGCGCGCTCACCCCCGCCGAACTGCGCTCCCGCACGGGCTGCACGGCCGCCGTCCGGGACGTGTCCTTCGACGTCCGCAAGGGCGAGGTCTTCGTCGTCATGGGCCTGTCCGGCTCCGGCAAGTCCACCCTGGTCCGCTGTCTGACCCGGCTGATCGAGCCGACCGCGGGCACCATCGCCATCGACGGCGAGGACGTCCGCGCGATGGACCGGGCCCGGCTGCGCGAACTGCGCCGGCACCGGGCCGCGATGGTCTTCCAGCACTTCGGGCTGCTTCCGCACCGCACGGTCCTCGACAACGTGGCCTACGGCCTGGAGATCCAGGGCGTCGGCCGCTCCGAACGCCGGGAGCGTGCCGCCGAGTTCGTCGCCAAGGTCGGCCTGGCCGGCATGGAGAAGCGCCGCCCCGGCCAGCTGTCCGGCGGCCAGCGCCAGCGGGTGGGCCTGGCCCGCGCCCTGGTCGTGGACCCCGAGGTGCTGCTCTTCGACGAGCCCTTCAGCGCCCTGGACCCGCTCATCCGCCGGGACATGCAGGACGAGGTGGCCCGGCTGCACCGGGAGGAGGGCCGCACGATGGTGTTCATCACCCACGACCTGAGCGAGGCCCTGAAACTCGGCGACCGCATCGCCCTGATGCGCGACGGCCGCGTGGTGCAGCTCGGCACCCCCGAGGAGATCGTCGGTGCCCCGGCCGACGACTACGTCCGCGAGTTCGTCCGGGACGTCCCCCGCGAACAGGTGCTGACCTGCCGTACCGCCATGCGCCCGGCGTCCCCCGAGGACGCCGCGCACGGCCCGGCCCTGCGCCCCGAGGCCACGGTCGCCGAGGCCATCGAGGCGGTGGCCCGGTCGGGCGCCCCGGCCCGGGTGATGGACGCGGGCCGCTGCCTGGGCGTGGTGGACCACGACCGTCTGCTGGGCGTCGTGGCGGGCGTCACCCCCGAAACCCCGGCCGCCCCGGCACCCACCACGG
>NZ_JACBWZ010000593.1 GCF_013870595.1 Streptomyces sp. WELS2
AAATGCCGGGCAAGGCCTTACCCTGGAGGCATGACCGAACCGGCTGCGCGGCGGTGATGCTGCTGCCGCCCAACGCCTACCGCGCCGACGAGCGTTCCGTCCTCGCCCACTACGCGGAGGTGGCCCGGGCCGGCCTGCCGGTGGTGGCGTACAACAACCCGGTCGACACCAAGGTCGACCTGGTGCCCGAACTCCTCGCCCGGCTGCACGGCGAGGGGCTGGTGCAGGCCGTCAAGGAGTTCTCCGGTGATGTGCGCCGCGCCTGGCGGATCGCCGAACTCGCGCCGGAACTCGATCTGCTGGCCGGTGCCGACGACGTGCTGCTGGAGCTGGCGACGGCCGGTGCCAAGGGCTGGGTGGCCGGCTACCCCAACGCGCTGCCCCGCGCCTCGGTGGAGCTGTACCGCGCGGCTGCCTCCGGCGACCGGGCCACCGCGCTGCCCCTGTACCGCCGGTTGCATCCGCTGCTGCGCTGGGACTCCAGGACGGAGTTCGTCCAGGCGATCAAGCTCTCCATGGACCTCGCCGGACGGTACGGCGGCCCGGTGCGCCCGCCGAGGATGCCGCTGCCGCCCGAGCAGGAGGCCGCGGTCCGCGCGGCCACCGAGAAGGCCCTGGCCGCGGGGCTGGTCTGACGAGAGGCAAGGAGGCCGGAAGATGCGCAGCAAGCTCGTCCTGCACGCCGTCGACTCGCACACCGAGGGCATGCCGACCCGGGTGGTCACCGGCGGGATCGGCACCGTGCCCGGTGCGACGATGAACGAACGACGGCTGTACTTCCGTGAACACCTCGACCCCGTCAAGCGGTTGCTGATGAACGAACCGCGCGGTCACTCCGCGATGAGCGGTGCCGTCCTGCAGCCGCCGACCCGCCCCGACTGCGACTGGGGCGTCATCTACATCGAGGTCTCCGGCTACCTGCCGATGTGCGGGCACGGCACGATCGGGGTGGCCACCGTCCTGGTCGAGACCGGCATGGTCGAGGTCACCGAGCCGGTGACCACCATCCGGCTGGACACCCCGGCGGGGGTCGTGGTCGCCGAGGTCACCGTCACGGACGGCGCCGCCCGCAGCGTGAGCCTGCGGAACGTGCCGTCGTTCGCCGCCGGGCTGGACCGCGAGGTCACCCTGCCCGACGGCCGCACCGTCCGCTACGACCTCGCCTACGGCGGCAACTTCTACGCGATCCTGCCCATCGACGCCCTCGGGCTGCCCTTCGACCGTGCCCGCAAGGACGACATCCTGGCGGCGGGGCTGGCACTGATGCGGGCGGTCGACGAGCAGGACGAGCCGGTCCATCCGCAGGACCCGTCCATCCGCGGCTGCCACCACGTGCACCTGTACGCGCCGGGCGCCACGGCCCGGCACTCCCGGCACGCCATGGTGATCCACCCGGGCTGGTTCGACCGCTCCCCCTGCGGCACCGGCACCTGTGCGCGCATGGCACAGCTGCACGCCCGGGGTGAACTCCCGCTGCACACCGAGTTCGTGAACGAGTCCTTCATCGGCACCCGGTTCACCGGGCGGCTGCTGGGCACGACCGAGGTCGCCGGGACGCCGGCCGTGCTGCCCGGTTTCACCGGCCGCGCGTGGGTCACCGGGACGGCACAGTACCTGCTGGACCCGGACGACCCGTTCCCCGAGGGGTTCGTCCTCTAGCACCCGCGCTCCCCGCCGTCCCCCTGGCTCCTCCACCGCCCCCGGGCTCCTCTACACTCACCCCGGTGATGCGTGACATGGCACAGAACACGCGCGACGACGGGCTGTCCGCCCTCCCCCGGCTCGGCGGGCGGCGCAGCAGCTACCGGGAGCGGGTCGCGGAGGCCCTGCGCGCCGCGCTGATCGCGGGCGAGCTGCGGCCGGGCGAGGTCTACTCGGCGCCCTCGCTGGCCGCCCGCTTCGGCGTCTCGGCGACGCCGGTCCGGGAGGCGATGCTCGACCTGGCCAAGGAGGGGCTGGTCGACACCGTGCCCAACAAGGGGTTCCGGGTCACCGTCGTCTCCGACCGGCAGCTGGACGAGTACACGCAGATCCGGGAGCTCGTCGAGACACCGACCGTGGTGGCCCTGGCCCGCACCGCGGACCGGGTCCAGCTGGAGGCGCTGCGCCCGGCGGCCCGGGAGATCGTCGCCGCCGCCGCGGCCGGCGACCTGATCGCCTATGTCGAGGCGGACACCCGCTTCCACCTCGGCCTGCTCGCCCTCTCGGGCAACGGCCACCTGGTCGAGGTGGTCGCCGACCTGCGCAAGCGCTCCCGGCTGTACGGGCTGACCGCGCTGGTCCGGGCGGGCCGGCTGCTCGCCTCGGCCGAGGAGCACCTGGAGCTGCTGGACGCCCTGCTGGAGCGCGACGAGCGGGCCGTCCACGCGATCATGACCCGGCATCTGGGCCATGTGCGCGGGCTGTGGGCGGCGGACTGACCGCGACCGGTGACGGACATCTGGCGGCGGAAGGTCCGCGCCGCGACGTTTTTTGCGTGATCAAGCGTTCCGCACGGAACAAAAAACGGCGATTTTGAGCCAGATCGGCGCATCCCCGACCATGGAAGGCGTCCCGGTGATCCCGGGAACATCCGTTCCATGAGAGGCGCACCACCCATGCACAACACCGGAACCGTCGCACGGTCGGCTCCGGCCTCCGCGGAGACCCCCGCGGCGCCCCCCACGGTTCCCGCCGGGGACCCGCACGGCGACGCCGGCCGGCATGCCCGCCGGTTCGGCCTGCCCGTCGCCACCGCGCTGGTCATGGGCAACATCATCGGCGGCGGCATCTTCCTGCTGCCCGCCTCCATCGCCCCCTACGGCACGGTCAGCCTGGTCGCCTTCGTCGTGCTGACCGTCGGCGCCATCGCGCTCGCCCTGGTCTTCGGCCGGCTGGCCGCCCGGGACCCGCGCACCGGTGGCCCCTACGTCTACGCCCGCGAGGCGTTCGGCGACTTCGCCGGCTTCCTCGCGGCCTGGTCGTACTGGATCACCACGTGGGTGTCGAACGCGGCGCTCGCCGTCGCCGCCGTCGGCTACCTGAACGTGCTGATCCCGGTCGACGGCCACCGCTGGACCGCCTGCCTGGCCGCACTGACCCTCCAGTGGCTGCCCGCCCTCGCCAACTTCGCCGGCACCCGGTACGTCGGCGCGGTCCAGCTGGTCTCCACCGTCCTGAAGTTCGTGCCGCTGCTGCTGGTCGCGGTCGGCGGGCTGTTCTTCTTCGACCCGGACCGGCTCGGGCCGTTCAACGCCAGCGGGCACGGCGCGGTCGGCGCGGTCTCCGCCTCCGCCGCCCTGCTGCTCTTCTCCTACCTCGGGGTGGAGTCCGCCGCCGTCAGCGCGGGCGAGGTCAAGGACGCCCGCCGCAACGTGGGCCGCGCCACCGTCATCGGCACCGCGGGCGCGGCGCTGGTGTACCTGCTGGGCACGGTGTCGGTGTTCGGCACGGTCGCGCACGACCGGCTGGTGTCCTCCACCGCGCCGTTCTCGGACGCCGTGAACACGATGTTCGGGGGCAGCTGGGGCGGTACGGCGGTGGCGCTCGCCGCGCTGGTGTCGATGACCGGCTGCCTCAACGGCTGGACCCTGCTCAGCGCCCAGACGCCGTACGCGGCGGCGCGCGACGGACTGTTCCCGAGCGCCTTCGCCCGCCGGCGGCGGGGGGTGCCCACGGTCGGCGTGGGCGTGACGGTCGTCCTCGCCTCGCTGCTCACCGTCTACAACTACTTCTCCGGCTCGGCCAAGGTCTTCGACGTCCTGGTCCTGGTCACCACGTTCACCGCGACCGTCCCGTATCTGCTGGCCACCGCCGCGCAGATCTTCCACCTCGTGGCCGGGCGGCCCGGGCAGGTCGACCGGGGACGGCTGGTGCGGGACTCCGTGATCACCGCCGTGGCCGCCGCGTTCTCCGTCTGGCTGATGGCGGGCGCCGGTTACGCGGCGGTGTACCAGGGCGTGCTGTTCCTGTTCGTCGGGATCATCGTCTACGCCGTGATGGCGGCGCGCCGGCAGCGCGGGCGGACGGCGGCCGAAGCCTCGGCGGCCGAGGCC
>NZ_JACBWZ010000594.1 GCF_013870595.1 Streptomyces sp. WELS2
GGGTGGGCAGGCCGCCGCCGTCACCGGAGCCCGTCGTGGCACCGGCGCCGACGCCGCCCGAGGTGCCGCCCTGCTCGCTCGCCGTGTTGCCGGGGGAGACCACGGACTTCGTCCGCTCGCCGCCGGTGGTGTCCGTACCGCCGCCGAGCCGGTAGTGCTCCAGGCCCGGTACCGCGCCGGAGCCCACCGCGGCCGTGCCGAGGACGACGGCCACGGACACCCCGACCAGGGCGGCGCGCACCGGCCGTACGGCCTTGACCCACCGCCGGCCGCCGCCACTCGCCTTGCCGTCCCCGTCCCCGGAGCCGGTCCCGGACCCGTGCGCGGCCGGTGCCGGCCCGTCGTCCGTGGCGAACAGGTAGGCCTGCGCCTTGGCGGTGGCCTCGGCGTAGGCCTCCGGGTCCGGATACGGCCCGATGTCCGCGGGAAGCGGACGTTCCCCGGCGGGCGGCTGCGCGGGCGAGTGCCGAGGGTCGTCGTTTCCGGCGGCGGAGCGTCGGTGGCGTCCCATGATCCTTGCCCTCTTCCTCGTACGCGTTCGTCGTACGTATGGCCGATCCACTCCACTCCTTCGAGTGGGTTTCGGCCACGATGCACCGGGTCCGGACGGTACCTGATGTCGCCGGGGCGCGACGTGTCCCGAGCGGCACCGGCCGGTTAGGTTGCACCCATGAGCGAGGACGTACGACTGGTCGCCTGGGTGCGTGGACACGTGCAGGGCGTGGGATTCCGCTGGTTCACGCGGGCCAGGGCACTCGAGATCGGCGGGTTGAGTGGTTTTGCTCTCAATTTGGCCGACGGCCGGGTCCAGGTGGTCGCGGAGGGGCCGCGCGAGGGCTGCGAGGGGCTGCTGGACTGGCTCCAGGGCACCGACACGCCCGGGCGCGTGGACGGTGTGACAGAGATCTGGGACACACCCCGCGGCGGCTACGAGGGCTTCGCCATCCGCTGATCCGGCTCCGCCACGCCCCTCGCCCGGGCCGCCGCGGAGTGCCGCGGGCGCCCGTCGGGAGGGAAAACGCCCTGGTGGTTGCGAAGACGGGCGACGCATGGCAGGCTCCGCAGGTACTGCTGGTCGCCACGCCCTGAGGGCCCCGGAGAGCCACAGCACCGCCGTGTTCCCGGCCGTGCGCCCCGGTTTGCCCCCCAATACAGGGCGTGATCGTGTTGACCGTCAAACTTTTTGGTGAGACGCTGAAAGCCCCGCGCACCTTAGCTGTTTGGCATGGAACAACAGCAGAGCAACACCCCGATGTGCCAAGCACCGCGGGTGCGAATCCCTCACGACCCACACCGCATCGGTCGGTCACTCATTGTGGAGGACCATCCATCATGGCAAAGGCGCTTCTCGGTTACGTCGGCGGCTCCGACCCTCGACTCCTCGCCGAGATGCGACGGCTGCAGCAGCGTGTACAGGACCTGGAGTCCGAGCTCGGACGGATCCAGGCCGAGAACGAAGCGCTGGCGGCTGCCGCCTCTCAGGAGAGGATCATGGAGAGCATCGACGCACACCAGGCGGAGCCTGCGCTCACCTGATCGCTGCATCAGCTCCACAACAGCAGAGACAGTGATCGGGTTGCCCGTATCAACCGCTCAGTTGATCGGACGGCTGCGATCCAGTCGTCAGAGTTGCAAGGGACGCTTCGGCGTCCCTTCGTTCTTTACCCCCCGCATCCTTTCACCTTCTTTAACATCTGGTGTGCCCTGGGTGGTCAACGACGAAACCGCGCGGCGGCGGGGGTTCGTGGGCCGGGCCGGGAGCGGCGGCGGGTAGAGTCCAGGGGCGTGCACCTCAAGGCCCTGACCCTGCGCGGGTTCAAGTCGTTCGCCTCGGCGACCACGCTCCGGTTCGAACCGGGGATCACGTGTGTCGTCGGCCCGAACGGCTCGGGCAAGTCCAATGTCGTGGACGCGCTCAGCTGGGTCATGGGCGAACAGGGCGCCAAGTCGCTGCGCGGCGGCAAGATGGAGGACGTCATCTTCGCCGGCACCACCGGCCGCCCGCCGCTCGGCCGCGCCGAGGTGTCCCTGACCATCGACAACTCCGACGGGGCCCTGCCCATCGAGTACGCCGAGGTCACCATCACGCGGACCATGTTCCGCAACGGCGGCAGCGAGTACCAGATCAACGGCGACACCTGCCGCCTGCTGGACATCCAGGAACTCCTCTCCGACTCCGGCATCGGCCGCGAGATGCACGTCATCGTCGGCCAGGGCCAGCTCGACTCCGTCCTGCACGCCGACCCCATGGGCCGCCGCGCCTTCATCGAGGAGGCGGCCGGCGTCCTCAAGCACCGCAAGCGCAAGGAGAAGGCGCTGCGCAAGCTGGACGCGATGCGGGCCAACCTCGCGCGCGTGCAGGACCTCACCGACGAACTGCGCCGCCAGCTCAAGCCCCTGGGCCGGCAGGCGGCGGTGGCGCGCCGGGCCGCCGTCATCCAGGCCGACCTCCGCGACGCCCGGCTGCGGCTGCTCGCCGACGACCTGGTGCGGCTGCGTGCCGCCCTCCAGGCGGAGATCGCCGACGAGGCCGCGCTGAAGGAACGCAAGGACACCGCCGAGCGGGAACTGAAGCAGGCCCTGCACCGGGAGGCCCTGCTGGAGGACGAGGTGCGCCGGCTCACCCCGCGGCTGACGCGTGCCCAGCAGACCTGGTACGAGCTGTCCCAGCTCGCCGAACGCGTCCGCGGCACGATCTCCCTGGCCGACGCCCGGGTCAAGAGCGCCACCTCCGCCCCGCCCGAGGAGCGGCGCGGCCGCGACCCCGCGCGGTCTCCCCCGTCGTGCTCATGCACGCATCCTGGGTGATGCTGGTATGCGGCGCAACGGAATTGAGGACGAGCCCGGAACATCCGGGTCGGCACTCTTGTGCGCGCCCGCCGAAGGGTCTTGGCTGGGACGAGTACCCGCTCGGCCCACACCATGGGCCGATGGCATGCTGGAGCCTCAGGAGGATCCCGACATGTCCGACATACAGAGCGACGGCGGTGACTGTACCGAGCACCGCACCGCCGTCACCGAGGACGAGGCGGAGGCCCTGATCCGGGGCATCTGCTTCAAGACCGGACCGCCCCGCACCCTCGGTGTCGAGCTGGAGTGGCTCGTCCACTCCCTGGAGCTGCCACAGCTCCCGGTCACACCCGAACGACTCGAGGCGGCCTACGCCAGGGTGCGGACCCTGCCCCTGGCATCGGCGCTCACCGTCGAACCCGGCGGCCAGCTGGAGCTGAGCTCGCCGCCCGCCGCCTCCCTGATGGAGTGCGTCGACACCGTGTCCGCCGACCTGGACGCCGTACGGACCGCTCTGGCCGAGGACGGCCTCGGTCTCGCCGGCCTCGGCCACGATCCGCGGCACCCGCCCCGCAGGTTCCTCCGCGCGCCCCGCTACGACGCCATGGAGACCTGCCTGGACCGCACCGGTCCGGCCGGCCGGCACATGATGTGCTCCTCCGCCTCCGTCCAGGTGTGTGTGGACGCGGGACACGAGGAGCCGGGCCCGCTGGGACACACCCGGCGCTGGTGGCTGGCGCACCAGTTGGGCGCGGTCCTGGTGGCCGCGTTCGCCAACTCCCCGCTGGTCGGCCTGCGGCGCACCGGCTGGCGGTCCAGCCGTCAGCTGATGTGGATGGAGATAGGGCCCGGCCGGGCCGGCGCTCCCCCGCTGGACGGCGAGCCGCGGGCCGCGTGGGCCCGGCACGCGCTGGACGCGCCGGTGATGTGCGTCCGCCGGGACGGCGGCCCCTGGGAGGTTCCCGAGGGTCTCACCTTCCGGGAGTGGACCCGTTCCCGGTCGCCCCGGCCGCCCACCCGGGCGGATCTCGACTACCACCTGAGCACCCTGTTCCCGCCGGTCAGGCCGCGCGGCCACCTGGAGCTGCGGATGATCGACGCGCAGCCCGGCACGGACGGCTGGCTCGTACCGCTCGCGGTGACGGCCGCGCTGTTCGACGACCCGCAGGCCGCCGAGACCGCCTACCGGGCCGTGAAGCCGCTCGCCGAACGGGCCC
>NZ_JACBWZ010000595.1 GCF_013870595.1 Streptomyces sp. WELS2
GCCGTCGCGCGGGATCTGGACGCCGCCCTGCTCAGCCTCCGGCTCGGGCAGGCTCGCGCCTACTACGTCCGCGACGACGACCGCGCCGCGCGGGACGCCTACTACGCGCACGTCGACACCGACTCGTACGGCGAGCCGCTGCGGCAGGCACTGACCGCACTGCTGGAGGAGACCCACGGGCCCCGCCCCTCCTACAAACCGGCGCGCATGCTCTACCCGTGGGTCGACCTCCACCCCGACCGCCTCCTGCACAGCGTCTACTCGGGGAAGTCCTTCACCGCCGAGGAACTCATCCGCGCCGACGCCGCCGCCGAGGCGTCCCGGCTCCGGGGCATACAGGAGCTCCTGCTGCGGGAGAGCACGGCGAGCGCGGAGCAGCTCGCCGCGGAACTGGACGAGCTGGAGGCGGCGTCGCCGTTCAACTGCGAACACGTCGTCCCGCAGTCCTGGTTCGCCAAGCGGGAGCCCATGCGGGGCGACCTGCACCATCTGTTCGCCTGCGAACCGGCGTGCAACAGCTTCCGCGGCAACTACCCCTACATGGACTTCCCCGGCTTCGAGGAGGCCGTGCGGGACGACTGCGGCATGCGCGAGAAGAGCGGGTTCGAACCGGAGCACAGCAAGGGAGCCGTCGCCAGGGCCACCCTGTACTTCCTGCTGCGCTACCCCGGCCTCGTCGGGGACCGGGCGGGGGAGTTCCCCGAGGAGCGGCTGCCCATCCTCCTGGAGTGGCACGAGAGCGAACCCGTGACCGAGTACGAGTTGCACCGCAACGCGGCCATCGCGGGGATACAGGGCAACCGCAACCCCCTGATAGACCACCCCGAGTGGGCCCGGAGCATCGACTTCTCCGGCGTCTGGCCCTGAAGGCCGTCCCGGACCGGTGACGGCCCTCAGGGCCAGAACGGCCGTCACCGGTCCGGGAGATCGGGCGGTGGCAGACGGATGGTGCGGGCCCGTTCGACGGCCTCCACGCCTTCCACCGCCCGCAGCAGCGGAATCCGGTCCTCGGCGATGGTGCCGGCCGCCGTGCCGATGAGCGGCTGCTCACTCGTCACGGTGAGTCCGACGGCCCGTGCCGCACCCATCGTCTCGGCGAACCGCCCGGGGTCGTCGACGGACAGGATCACGTCCACCCGCGGGGATTCGGTCACGGAGTCTGTCCCAGACCGGCACCGACGCTCGCGGGGGGCTGTGCGAGCCGGTACGCGCCGGAGAGCAGCCGCTTCTTCAGTTCGGACGCCGTGGCGTCCGGCGCTCCATGGGCCAGCAGCGTGACGATACCCGCGATGTGCGGGGTGGCCATGCTGGTCCCGCTGATCGTGTTGTACTCGCGCGGCATCGGCCAGGCGGAGCGCACCTCCACCCCGGGCGCCGCGATGTTGACCTCGGCACCGACGAGGTTTTGGCCCCGGCAGGAGAACGGCGCCACGTCCAGCGCCTTGCCCAGAGCCGCGACAGCCAGGATCGAGGGGCAGTTGGCCGGGTGGTTGACCGGTCCACCGTCGTTGCCCGCCGCCGCGACGATCAGCGTGCCCGCGGTGACGACCCGCTTGGCCAGGCTCTCGAAGACCGGTGAGAACAGCTGGCCGAGGCTGACCGGGGCGCCGAGTGACATGGAGATCACCTTCGCCCCCTGGGAGAGCGCCCAGGCGATCCCCGCGAGGATCTGCCCGTCGCTCCCGCTCCCCTGATTGCTGAGCACCTTGCCCGCCAGGATCTGCGCCTCGGGGGCGACGCCGTAACGCGGCCCCTGCTGTGGCTGCGCCGGCCCCGCCGCCGTGCCGATGCAGTGGGTGCCGTGCCCGTTGCCGTCCTGCACCGACTGCCCCGGCACGAAGGACGCGGTTCCGGCGATGCGCGCGGAGAGGTCGGGGTGTTCGGTGTCCACTCCGGTGTCGAGCACCGCGACCCTGACGCCCTGCCCCGTCAGATGGGAGTGGTTGGCCCGTACCGCCTGCAGGCCCCACGTGTGGTCGGTCTCGTCCCAGGCCGGGCCCAGCGAGACGGCCATCGCCGCCGTGGTGTGCCGGTCCAGGACGTCCTCGTCGCTGCGGTAGGTGGGGTAGTAGCCCGTCACCTCCCGCGTACGGTCCGTGATCGTCGAGATGTAGACCATGCGCTCGGGCTCCGCGGCGATGACCGACGGCTCCTCCTGAGCGGCCGTCACCAGCGCCTCCCGCTGGTCCGGTGCCACGTCGACGACGGCGACACCCAGCTCCGGGAAGAGCGCGTTCACGTCCGGCTCCTCGAGGACGCGCACGGCGTTCTCCGCCTCGGCACCACGCACCGGTTCCGCGCTCGCGATGCCGGCCTGGGAACGCAGCACCTCCATGCCGCGCTCCTCTGCCTCGCAGTCGAGAAGTACCAGGTACTTCCCGGTGTAGGCGTTCTCACGCTTGAGGACGCTCTGGTCGTAGAGTCCGAACTGGCCGTCGCCCGCACGGCGGTCGAATGATTCGTTCGTCATGGTGTCTCCGCTCCGACTGCCCCCGTGTATACGGTGGCCCCCCCGCCGCACGCCCGAGACACCATCGGCGAGCGCACACCGCACGTCCGGCCGTACGGTGAGTCGGCGCGTCCGAGCCTGTTGTGTCGCCTCTCCCTCCACCCTCCTGCCGGCCACGGCCGCACGCAACTCGTCCGGACAACCCCGTGCCCGCAGCCGGCGGCTGCCTCCGGGCGGACGGGCCGGCCGCGAGCCCGGTCGCACCTACGGCGGAGCCTTCCGTGTTCCCCGAACGGGCCGTCGAGTCGGCCGCGAGCGGGTCACGCGGGATCCGTGACGGCGGGGGAGCCGGGACGGGGGACGGTGCCCGTGGGGGCGTACTGGGCGGTTTGCGCCTCGCACATCGCCGCGTCGCCCCCGGGCCGCCATGAGTTCGGCGTGACGGCCCTGCTCGACGAGCCGTCCGTGGTGCAGGACGTGGATGCGGTCGGCGTGGCGGACGCCGGACATGCGGTGGGTGACCAGGACGACGGCCCGGTCCGGGGCGGCGAGCCCGCGGATGCGGTCGAAGGCCTCGATCTCCGCCTCCGGGTCGAGCGCGGAGGTGGGCTCGTCCACGATGAGCACGCCGGCGGCAGCGCAGGTGGAGTCGCGCCAGTGGGTCCGGGCGAGGCCGATCTTCTGCCACTCGCCGCCGGACAGTTCACTCGCGCCCCGGAACATCCGGGCCAGAACGGTGCCCAGGCCGTCGGGAAGCCTGGCGACGACCGGTCCGGCACCGGCGTAGTCGACGGACGGCCGCAGGTCCTCGGGACCGGCTTCCCGGGCCGGCCGATCCGGATGTTCAACGCCGCTGTCACCGGCCGGCGTCGGAAGTCCCGGGTGAGCGGCGCGACGCGGTCGATGACCGCCGAGCGGTCCAGGGAGGCGAGGTCGGCCTCGCCCCACCGCACCGTCCCGGTCCGCGGCAGCAACAGGCCCGACAACACCTCGCGGACGCAGAGGGACTCCTCGTGCAACGGGTTCACGTTCATCACCAGCGCGCCCAGGCTCGCCGACCCGGACCGGACGGCGATGACGGCCGTACCGGCCACGGCCAGGCTCATGCGCCCGCTCGTGGTCAGCCAGAACATGGCCCCGTACGTCGCCGCCATGGCGAGGCCGGACAGCGCGGAGGCCACCCACTCGGTGACGGCCTTGCCGGTGGCCGGCCGCTCCTGCTCGGCCTCGGCGCTCTCGGCCATCCGCGCGTAATGGCTGAGCAGGAACGGCCCGACGGAGTGCACACGCACCTCCTGTGCCGCGGTGCGCTCGGTGAGCAGGTTGCCGATGAGGCGGTCGGCCCGCACATGCTCGACCCAGCTCATCACCAGCACATAGCGTTCCTGCGCCGATCATGCGACGGGCGGAGCCGGCGCCGTACTGGGCGACGTCGATCAGCCGCCGAACTCCGGGTCCTCGATGGCCTCCAGCTCCACGGACGCGGCGGCGGCCAGGTACCGCGTCGTGGCGATCCGCTCCGCCGGCGGCTCCAGCCCGCCC
>NZ_JACBWZ010000596.1 GCF_013870595.1 Streptomyces sp. WELS2
CCCGCTCCCGACGTCCCGCACGGCGGAGCCGACCCCGCGGGTCAGCTCCTCGAGGATCTGCGGATTCCGGTCGAGTGTGGTCAGCACCCGGTCGATGATCGTCGCCACGTTGTCGAGCCGCACCTCCAGCCGGGCCTGCGCCTCCACCCCCGAGATGCCCAGATGCACCCGGCCCAGTGCGACATCGGCGCCCACATTCAGCCTCAGCAGATCCAGCACCTCGGCCTGGAGCGAGACGTGTGCCCGCAGATCCTCCACGTCCAGATCGATCTGGTCCACTTTGAGCAGCGGGACGTCGAGGTGGACATCGGGCTCCGCGTCGGCCGTCTCCTCGCAGACCTCGTCCTCGAGGGCGGCCGGGTCCTCGTCGTACGGCCCGGGCTCCTCGACCGGCCCCTCACCGTCCTCGGCGCCGTCACGCATCACCGAGCCGCCTCCGCTGGTTCGCCGGACATTTCACACCATTCTGCGGGCATATGAAGCAGGACGCTCGGCGCGGGCAAGCCATGGGGGTTCCCATTGGTATCTCCTTGGAGCATGGTCGTTCTTTCGTCTTTGACCTATGGGTCCGCCGGGCGTGCACTGGAAGAGGAGCCGGCCGGAGGTCGGCCCCGGGCGCGGGTGAGGGCTCACTCGCCGGACTTCCGGGGAACCCGGCACCGGTGCCCCGCACGTTTCTCCGACACGGAAGGGCGATCATGGCCACGCAGCACAAGAAGATGGATCCGCTCGCCGTCGAGGGCGACTTCTTCCGGATCAAGGACCTGCTCGGACCCGAGGAGCGGCAGACGCTGGAGCGCATCCGTTCCTTCCTCGCCGACAAGGTGGAGCCGGCAGCGGGCGAGCTGTGGGCCCGTGCCGAGTCCCCGGTGCACCTGGTGGACGCGATCCGCGACCTGGGCATCACCGGCATCCCCGGCGACGCCCCCGGGATCACCGCGCGCAGCCCGCTGCTGAGCGGCCTCATCAGCATGGAGATGGCCCGGGTCGACCCTTCGTTCGCCACCTTCTACGGCGTGCACAGCGGCCTGGGCATGGGCTCCATCCGCGAGTGCGGCTCCGAGGAGCAGCGACAGCGCTGGCTGCCGCAGATGGCCGAGTGGCGCAAGATCGGTGCTTTCGGCCTGACCGAGCCGCTGGTGGGTTCCGGTACGGCCCGCGGGCTGCTGACCATGGCCCGCCGCGACGGCGGCGACTGGGTGCTCAACGGCGAGAAGCGGTGGATCGGCAACGGCACGTTCGCCGACCTGGTGGTGATCTGGGCGCGCGACGAGGCGGACGGGCAGGTCAAGGGCTTCGTGGTGGAGAAGGGCACCCCCGGCTTCACCGCCCGCAAGCTGGAGGGCAAGATCGCCCTGCGCGGCGTGCAGAACGCCCACATCGTCCTGGACGACGTCCGGGTCCCGGAGGAGAACCGCCTCCAGCGGGCCGACTCCTTCCGCGACACCGCGCGCGTCCTCAAGGTCACCCGCGGCGGTGTCGCCTGGCAGGCCATCGGCTGCTCGATCGGCGCCTACGAGGCGGCCCGCGCGTACGCGGTGGAGCGCGAGCAGTTCGGCAAGCCGATCGCGAGCTTCCAGCTCATCCAGGACCTGCTGTCCCGCATGCTCGGCAACATCACCGCCTCCCAGACGATGGCGGTGCGGATGGCCCAGCTGCACGCAGAGGGCGCGCTGAGCGAGGCCCAGGCGGCCATGGCCAAGATGTTCTGCACCACCCGGATGCGCGAGACCGTCGCCTGGGCCCGCGAGGTGTTCGGCGGCAACGGCGTCCTGCTGGAGTACAAGGCGGCCCGCTTCTTCGCCGACGCCGAGGCGCTCTACTCGTACGAGGGCACCCGCGACATGAACTCCCTGATCGTCGGCCGGGCGGCCACCGGCATCAGCGCCTTCGTCTGAGCCCTGGCCCCGAGCCCTGCGCGCGGAACTCCCGGGCTCTGCGCCCCGAACCCCGGGCCCTGGGCACCGCACCCGGCTCTCGGCCCCATCGCGCGCATCCGACCGCGCGCCCCCACCGCACCCCGACCTCCCCCATCCCGCACCGGGATGAGCCAATCCACAAGGGGATGAGACGTTCATGAGCCACTCCACCCCGGCATCCGGCACCCGCCCCCTCGACGGCCTGCGCGTCATCGACCTGGCCGGCGTCATCATGGGTCCCTACGCCTGCCAGATCCTCGGCGACCTCGGCGCCGACGTCATCAAGATCGAGTCGCCCACCGGTGACGTGATGCGCCACGTGCACCGGCGGGACGCCGACACCATCGGGGCGCTGGCGCTCAACATCAACCGCAACAAGCGCAGCGTCCGCCTGGACCTGAAGACGCCCGAGGGCAAGCAGGCCGCGCTCGCGCTCATCGGCACGGCCGACGCGCTGATCACCAACATGCGCCCACGGGCCCTGCGCAAGCTGGGCCTCACCTACGAGGACCTGGCAGAGAGCAACCCGCGCCTGGTCTACTGCAACGCCCAGGGCTTCCGCTCCGACTCGCCGGCCGCCGACTACGCCGCCTACGACGAGGTCATCCAGGCCGCCTCCGGCATGGTCGACCTGATGCGCCGGGTCACCGGCCGGCCCTACTACGTACCCACGGCCATGGCGGACAAGGTCTGCGGCATGACCATCGCCTACGCCGTGCTCGCCGCCCTGCTGGGCCGGGAACGCACGGGCAGGGGCCAGCACGTCGAGGTGCCGATGGCGGACACGATGTTCGCCTTCACCCTGGTCGAGCACATCGGCGGCCAGGCGTACGAGCCCCCGGCCGGTCCCGTCGGCTTCCCGCGCTCCCTGGAACCGGGGCACGCGGCGTTCCCGACCAAGGACGGCTACGCCTGCGTCCTGCCGTACAACTACCGTGACGCCGAAGCCTTCTTCACGTTCGTCGGGCACCCCGAGGCACTGGAGGGCTTCACCCCCGAGAACTTCCAGTCGAAGATAGGCGAGCTGTACGAGCTGCTCGCCCGGTACACCGACGGGCACACCACCGCGGAGTGGGAGGAGTTCTGCTCCCGGCACTCCATCCCGTTCGCCCCGGTCATGAACCTCGACCACGCCGGCGAGCATCCCTACTGGGCCGACGGGCACATGCTCGACGTGCAGCAGCACCCGCACGTCGGTGCCTACCGGGTGATCGGCGATCCCGTCCGCTACTCCGGCTCGCCCTCCGGGGTACGGCGTCCCTGCCCGGAACTCGGCGAGGACACCGCGTCCGTCCTGACCGAGATCGGCTACACCCCCGAGCAGGTGGCCGCGGTGACCGGCGGGGCCGACGCGGGGCGGTGAGGGGGAGGCGCTCAGGCTCCCGGCCCCGGACCGCCGGCGGCTCGTGCCGCGCACGTCTCCCGCAGGATGTCCAGGAACACCCGGCAGGCCGGGGACAGGGGCTCCCTGCGGCGTGCCACCCCGAACGGGGCGCGCACGGGCGGGTCGAGGGGGCGTACGATCCCGCCCTGCTCCGCGATGCGCTCGGCGTACCAGCGGTCCACCAGTGCCGCGCCCGCACCGGTCAGCACCAGCGGGATGACGGAACCCAGACGCGGAGTGACGACACCGGCCCAGGAGCGCACCTCCCGAGCCGGTTCCCGGCCGCCCCGCTCGTGCCCGGCGTCCTCCTCGTGCCCGGCGTCCTCCTCGTGCCCGGCGTCCTGCTCGTGCCCGGCGTCGGCGAGGGCCCGGCGGATGGCGTGCCGGGCGGAGCCCCCGTGCAGGACCGCCACCAGCGGCATGGCACTCACCTCCGCCAGCGACACCGGCCCCGGTGCGACGGCGGTGCCCGGCGCCATGGCCAGCCAGATGTCGTGATGGCCCAGCTCCTCCGTCACCAGGCCGGGGGCCGGCGGCAAGGGCAGCGAGACCACGGCCAGTTCGTGGCGTCCGTCGGTGAGCGCGTACACCAGTTCGTCGTCGTCCGGCGCGTCCTCCACCAGCACACCGACCCCCGGATAGGCCCGGCGGAACCTGCCCACCGCCCGCGCCAGCGGGTCGGCCGA
>NZ_JACBWZ010000597.1 GCF_013870595.1 Streptomyces sp. WELS2
TCCGGCGGTGTCCGCTACCCGTCTGCCGCGTGGGCGACCCCGCAGACCCTCTGCCGTACCCGGTCGCTGTGGGAGGTGGCCGAACTCCCGTGTCCGCGCCGCGGTTCCGTCGCCCGCCGGGTGCCCAGGGCCGAGCGTGCCCTGGGCATGTCGCCGAGCGACCCCGCACGGCGCTGCTGCTGTGGTGGCTGGACGCTCCTCAACCGACCCCACCGAACCGCCACTTCGGGACGCGATTCACCGCTCCAGAGTTTTGAAGCAGTCGCTCCGAAATGTGCTAGCGTCGCTCCCGAGGGCGCCCGTCCGCCCATGGCCGGACGCAACACCGGTTCGCATCCCCGCATTCGGAGGCATTCCATGCCCCTTGCCATCTACATCCTCGGCTTGGGAATCTTCACCCAAGGCACATCGGAGTTCATGCTCTCCGGGCTGCTCCCCGATCTGGCCGACGACCTGGACGTCTCCATCCCCGATGCCGGGTTGCTGATCTCCGCGTTCGCCATGGGCATGGTCGTCGGGGCACCGCTCCTCGCGGTCGCCACGCTCAAGTGGCCCCGCCGCACGGCCCTGGTCGCCTTACAGGCCGCCTTCATCGCCGCGCACGTCGTCGGCGCGCTCGCCCCGGGTTACGGAGTCCTGTTCGCCACGCGTGTCGTCAGCGCGCTCGCCTACGCGGGCTTCTGGGGCGTCGCCGTGGCCACCGCCGTCGCGCTCGTCCCGCCGAACGCCAAGGGCAAAGCGGTCGCGGTCGTCGCCGGCGGACTCACCCTCGCCACCGTCATCGGCGTCCCCGCGGGCACGGTGCTCAGTCAGTTCGCCGGGTGGCGCGCGGCCTTCTGGGGCGTGGCCCTGCTCACCCTCGTCAGCCTCGCCTGCTCGGTGTCCGCCATTCCCGGCGGGCGGGGGACCGGGGAGGAGACGCGTACCGTCCGCGCCGAGCTGCGGGCGATGGCCCGGCCGCAGCTCTGGCTCTCGTACGCGGTGACGGCGTTCTCCTTCGGCGCCGTCATCGTCACCTTCAGCTACCTCGCCTCGCTGCTCACCGACGTCACCGGACTGGCCGACGGCTGGGTGCCCGTCCTGCTGGCACTGTTCGGCGTCGGCGGCCTGCTCGGCATGGTCACCGGCGGCAGGACCGCGGAGGCGTACCCGATCCGCACGCTCGCGCTCGGCACCGGCGTCCTCGCCGTCACCTCCGCACTGCTCGCCCTCCTGGCACAGAACACCGTCGTCACCGTGGCCTTGGTCTTCGTCCTCGGCATGGCCGGATACGTCACCAACCCGGTCCTGCAGTCCCGGGTCTTCGTCGTCGCACCCGGCGCCCCGACCCTGGTCGGCGCCACCAACACCTCGGCCTTCAACGTCGGCAACACGCTCGCGCCGGCCCTCGGTGGCCTCACCGTCAACGCCGGGTTCGGCTTCGCCTCGGTGGCCTGGGCCGGAGCCGCGCTCGCCACCGCCGGCCTTCTCGGGACCCTGTGGGCCGGACACCTCCAGTACCGTCCCCGCCCGCACGAGGGCAGCGTGGTCGCGGGCGGCGACAGCGGTACACGCCAGGCCGAGGAGCGGACCGAGACCCCCGTGTGACCCGGTACGACGGGCCCGGCTCCCGACCACTCCGGCGCTCGGCCCTCGGCAAGCCCCTGCCTCCGCCCTGCCCAGTGCCCCTGGTCGCCCAAGTCGCGTGAGCTGACGGCGGCGTACCCGAGCAGGGCCGTGCCGGAATCTCCCGGCGGTGGTCAGGCCGGTGACGGAGTACGTCCGATGCCAGGGGCACCGAGGCCGCCGGCGCCGGCCCGGGACGTGTCCTCGCGGCATGACCCACCCCCGGCCCGGGTGTGCGACACACACGTCCAAGTGGCGTATTACTGGGTGGGCTTGCCCCTCAACTCCACCACTCGAGGAGCCCGGATGACCGACCGCACGGAGTCGATCGAATCGATGGAGCAACTCGCCCTGGTCTGGCGGGCCATGGTGCTCGACCGCGATCCGGCCGCCGACGTACGCGACCTGCCGGGCATCGCCGTGCGCTGGGCCGACTGCCGGTTCGCCTTCTGGAACTGCGTCACGCTGACCGAGGTCGACGCGGACGCGGCGCTGGTCGAAGAACGCCTGCGCCAGGCGGCGGACATCATGCGCGCGAAGCGCCATCCCGGGTTCCTGTGGCTCTTCGAGGACCTCCTCGGCGCCGAAGCCCGCGCCCGGGTCCGGGCGGCGGCCGGGAAGGCGGGACTGGAGTACGCCTTCCCCGGCACCGGCATGGCCGGGGACCTCATGCCCCTCCCCGAACCGGCCCACCCGGAACTGACGTTCGTCCGGGTGACCACCGACGACCACCTCCGGGCGTACGCCGATCTGAACTCGCGTGCCTACGGCTTCCCGCCGGAGGACGGCCGCGACGGACTCCTCGGATCCACTCTGTGGAAGAACGAGGCACACGCCTACCTCGGCCTGCGCGACGGCGTCCCCGTGACCTGCGCCGCGACGGTGGAGGCCGACGGGCGGCTGTTCGTCGTACTCGTCGCCACGGCGCCGGAGTGGGAACGCCGGGGCTACGGCGAGACGGTGACGCGCAAGGCCCTGTACGAGGGCGCCCGTGCCACCGGCCTGACCCGCGCCACCCTGCACGCGACGGCGGCGGGGGCACCGGTGTACCCCAGGATCGGCTTCCGGCCCAACTCGCCGATGGCCTTCTACAGCCTCGAACGGTGACTCCAGGTCCCGCCGGGAACCTCGGACCCCGCACCGGTCACCGGGCGGCGAGGCGCGCCCGCCCTGCCCGCCCTCTCGGACAAGGTCCTCTCGGACCGGCTGGCCCAGCTGACCCGGGCGGGCGTCATCGAACGCCACCGGATCCCCGGCTGGCCGCCCCGGGTCCGCTACGAGCTGACCGCCCTCGGCCGCGCACTGGAGCCGGTATTGCGCGGCATGTGGGAGTGGGGCACGGCCCGGCGGGACACCTCCGCCTGAACGCGGACCACGGTGAACGTCATACGGCCGGCGGGTTCGGGGTGAGCGGCGTCGGCCGGTTGTACCCGGGCCGGAGACCGCCGCGAAACGGACGGCATCATTCTGCCCCCGACCTCGTCGCATGCGTTTACGATCAAGCGGTGGCCTCGGGAAATACCCGACGGCCGGGAAACGAGGGGGAGTTATGAGCAGCATTTCGAGGCGGTCCCTGATCGGGTACTCGGGCACGGCCGCCGCCGGCGCGGTGATCGCCGGTACGGCCTCGGCGTCGCCGGCCCAGGCAGCCCCGACCGCCCAGGCCGCCCAGGCCGAGTCGTCTGGCACGGCGGCCAACTTCCCCGAGGGGACGCTCTTCGGGGGCCGGTCGCAGCGGAACATTGGCCCGGACACGCCCTCCGAGCTGGAGATCAAGTTCAGCATCGCCAACGCCGAGACGCCGGCGGCCTACGCCGTCACCCCGCAGGAGGTCGCCGACGCGATCAACAAGCTCCTGGCGTCCCGGGGCTGGCCGGCGGTCACCTTCTACGGCACGCCGGCCCCCGCGCCCCTGAACTGACCCAGTCGTCCCCGGCCTTCCCCGCTCCCCGTGACATCGCGAGCACGCGGCTGACGATCCGGCCCGCCAGGGCCCACGGGACGTGAGGCGGCGAGGCGGGGGAGGCGCCGGCGTGGCCGGCCGGCACGGCCGAGCCGGAAGCCGTGGCACCCCGCCGCTGTTCGGGCTGGTACGGGAACGGACGCTCGGCGCCGGTTCGCCGGACGACCGCGAGGTGAAGGCCGTGCCGGACGGGGCCCCGAGCCGACGGCGGTCATCCCCTCCATCGCCGCCTGCGCCGACCGGCGCCTGACCGCCGGCCCATGCCCGCCGTCCGTGCCGTAGCCGAGCGTCCGGCCCGGCTGTCCGCGCGCGCCCTCAGTCGTACCCGGGGCAGTTCAGATCCTCCGCCGGCCACCGGACCTCGCCCGTGCCCAGCGTGATCACGGCGCGGGGCCGCATGGGGCCCTCGCC
>NZ_JACBWZ010000598.1 GCF_013870595.1 Streptomyces sp. WELS2
AGCCCGAAACCGGCCACCCCCCACAGGAACAGCCGGCGCCGGCCGAAGGTGTCCCCGAGCCGGCCGCCCAGCACCAGCAGCACGGCGTACGCCACCGCGTACCCGGCGACCACCATCTCCAGGGTCGCCGGGGACGCGTCCAGATCGTGCTCGATCGTCGGCAGCGCCACGTTCACGACGAAGAAGTCGATCATCGGCAGGGCGGCGCCGAGCAGCAGGGTGAACAGGCCGAACGGGGTCAGTGCCGCCCGCGGCGGGGCGGCGGTCGCAGAGGATGTCGTCGTGGTCACGCTCCCGACTCTGGGGCAGCCCGCAGCCGGGTACCAGGCGGCCGTTATCCAGGTACCGGCACCAACTGGCACGGGGCTGCGGCCGGACTGCACCCTGGGTGCCATGACCATCGCAGTGCCCGAGCGGAACACGGAGACCAGGGAGAGCACGGAGACCGAGCGGAGCACGCAGATACGGCGGCGGGAACTGGCCGCCTTCCTGCGCAGCCGGCGTGAGCGGATCACCCCCGAGCAGGTGGGCCTGCCCCGCGGCCCCCGCCGCCGCACCCCCGGACTGCGCCGCGAGGAGGTCGCCCAGCTCTCCGCGGTCGGCGTCACCTGGTACACGTGGATCGAGCAGGGCCGCGCCGCCCACGTCTCCGCGCAGGTGCTGGACGCCGTGGCCCGTGCCCTGCTGATGGACCCCACCGAGCGCGCCCACCTCTTCGCCCTGGCCGGCACCCACGACCCGCGCTCCGGGCCGGAGTACCCGGTCGCCGCCAAGACCGCCCTGAAGGTCGTCGAACGGCTCGCTCCCTACCCGGCCTCCCTGCAGAACGCCCGCTACGACGTCCTCGCCGCCAACCGTCCCTACGCCCAGCTCTTCGGCGACCCCGCCGAGCTGCCCCCGGCCGACCGGAACTGCCTGTGGCTGCTGACCACCAGCGAACGCTGGAAGCGGGACTTCCTGGACCGGGACGAGATGCTGCGCGACCTGATCGCCAAGTACCGCGCGGGCATGGCCGAGCACATGGCCGAGCCCGCCTGGAAGCAGCAGCTGAACCGGCTGCTGCGGGCCTCCGGCGAGTTCCGCGAGCTGTGGGAACGGCACGAGGTCGCGCCGATGTCCCCGCACGTCAAGCGGTACCGGCACCCCCGGGTCGGGCTGATCCGGCTGGAGCACCGCAACATGTGGCTGGCCCCGCAGTCCCCGGCCCACCGGGTGGTCGCCTACCTGCCCGCCGACGAGGAGAGCGAGGAGCGGCTGGAACGGCTCGCCCGGCTGCCGGACGAGCCGGCGTGAGCGGCTCGCACGGGTGCCGGTCGGGCGGCCGGCCGGGTGAGGGACAATGGAGCCTCGCCCCTGTCGCCGTAGATCCGTCCCGGAGCCCTGACGATGACCCAGCCGCTGTCCATCGGACCGCACGCCGTGACGCCGCCCGTCGTGCTCGCACCCATGGCGGGGATCACCAACGCGCCCTTCCGCACCCTGTGCCGGGAGTTCTCGGGCGGCAAGGGACTCTTCGTCAGCGAGATGATCACCACCCGGGCGCTGGTCGAGCGCAACGAGAAGACCATGCAGCTGATCAGGTTCGACGCCAGCGAGCGGCCGCGCTCGATCCAGCTGTACGGCGTCGACCCGGCGACCGTCGGCAAGGCCGTCCGCATGATCGCGGAGGAGGACCTCGCCGACCACATCGACCTGAACTTCGGCTGCCCGGTGCCGAAGGTGACCCGCAAGGGCGGCGGCTCCGCGCTGCCGTACAAGCGGAACCTGCTGCGGGCCATCCTGCGCGAGGCGGTCTCCGGCGCCGGGGACCTGCCGGTGACCATGAAGATGCGCAAGGGCATCGACGACGACCACATCACCTACCTGGACGCCGGCCGGATCGCCGTCGAGGAGGGGGTGACCGCCATCGCCCTGCACGGCCGCACGGCCGCCCAGCACTACGGCGGCACCGCCGACTGGGACGCCATCGCCCGGCTGAAGGAGCACGTGCCGGAGATCCCGGTGCTCGGCAACGGCGACATCTGGTCGGCCGAGGACGCGCTGCGCATGGTGCGGGAGACCGGCTGCGACGGCGTCGTGGTCGGCCGGGGCTGCCTGGGCCGGCCGTGGCTGTTCGCCGACCTGGTGGCCGGGTTCGAGGGGCGCACGGCGGACTTCGTACGGCCGACGCTGCGGGAGGTCGCCGACGTCATGGTGCGGCACGCCACGCTGCTCGGGGAGTGGAGCGGCGACGAGACCAAGGGCGTGGTCGACTTCCGCAAGCACGTCGCCTGGTACCTGAAGGGCTTCGCGGTCGGCTCCGAGATGCGCAAGCGGCTCGCCGTCACCTCCTCGCTCGAGGAACTGCGGGCCGGGCTGGACGAGCTGGACCTGGACCAGGCGTGGCCGGCCGGGGCGGAGGGGCCGCGGGGCCGGACCTCCGGCAACAACCGGGTGGTGCTGCCGGACGGCTGGCTGAAGGATCCGTACGACTGCTCGGGCGTCGGGGAGGACGCCGAGCTGGACACCTCCGGCGGCTGACCGGCCGAAGGCGGGACCGTCAGTTCCTCCCCGGCCCCGGCTTCGAGCCGTACGCGGTCAGGAAGCGGTCGCGGAAGGCACTCATCCTCCACACCGGGGCGTCGTGGGCGGGGCGCAGGCCGTCGGTCCAGTGCCAGCCGGCGATCCTGTCCAGCAGCTCCGGGTCCTTGGCGACGAGCGACACCGGCACGTCCCGGCTCGCGTGGTTGCCGCTGACCCGGGCGATGGGCTGGTGGTCGCCCAGGAAGACCAGCACGGTGTCCTTCGTGCCGTAGCGCTGAAGCCACTCGGTGAGCGCGGTCACCGAGTACTGGACGGACCTGCCGTAGGCCGCGCGGGACCTGGCGGTGTCGGCGATGACGTCCGCCGCCTTCTCGCCCGCCGCCGCCATGGCCTCGAAGGCCGAGCCGTCGCCGAGCCGGTCCCAGTCCACCATCCTCGGGACCGGCGCCCACGGCTGGTGGCTGGAGGTCAGGATGAGCAGCGACATCCGCCCCTTGCCCGCGGCCGGCCGCCTGGCGTGCACCCGCTCCTGGTACTGCTGGAGCGCGTACTGGTCGGGCATGGTCGACCAGCTGAACCTCGGCCCCCGGTAGCCGAGCCGGAAGGCGTCGTAGACCTTGTCCAGGCCGTACCACTTCTGCTCCGGCCAGCCCTTCTGGACCCCCGGCATCACCCCGACCGTCTCGAACGCGCCGGTCCGGCGGAACGCCCCCGTCAGACTGAGGCGGTCGCTCGCCATGACCGTGCGGTAGCGCTGCTGGTCGCTGATCCACAGCCCCGACATGGTGGTGGAGTGGCCCAGCCAGCTGTTGCCGCCGTACGTCGCCGAGGTCAGCCAGCCGCTCCGGGCGTGGAAACCGGCCTTGGCCAGGGCCTTGGTGCGGGCGTCGAGCATCCGGTCCACACCGGGCGCCATGACCGGGTCCTCGACCGCGCTGCGGCCGTAGCTCTCGACGAACGCGAAGATCACGTCCTTGCCGCGCAGATCGGTAACGAGCCGGTCGCCCGGGGTGGTCCCGAACGCGTCGGTCCGGGCCACCTTCCGGAACTCCGCCTCGTCCCGGAGCGTGTCCGAGACCCGGTGCGCCTGGTCGCGCAGCGCGGTCACGGCGCGGTGGGAGGCGAGCGGCACGGCCGCCGGCTGGAGACCGAGCGAAGCGGAAACGACCCACGCGACGGCGGCGGCCAGGGCGGAGCGGCGGGCGGTGCCGGGGTGCCGGGCGAGCAGCTCGGTCAGCCGCACCACGGACAGCGCCAGCAGCACGAAGAGCAGCAGGACCAGGACGACGGCACCCGCCACGGCCGCGAGGGCGGTCGCGGAGCCGAGGGAGTCCTCCAGATACGACTCCGCGTCCCCGAGCAGGCCCCAGTCCAGCACCACGTCGAACGTCCGGCCCAGATACTGCCTGAAGCCCATGTCCAGCGCGTCCAGCACGGTCA
>NZ_JACBWZ010000599.1 GCF_013870595.1 Streptomyces sp. WELS2
GTAGCGGGGAGCGCCGGCGCGGCCCCCGTCCTCGTGCGATGGCGTACGACGACGTCACCCACCCCGCGGTCGCCGTCCGGGTGGGTGGCCGCCGGGCACGGATCGACGGGTTGCCCGTACCGGCGACAGAGGCGAACCGGACCTGCTGATTCGAGCGCGCCGGGCGGCCCCGGACGCGCGGGACGTGAAGATCGAGCCGATGGACGCCGCGATGTCCGGCGAGGAGTCGCCGTCGCGGCTCGGGCCGCGCCTGTTCCGGATCTCCTTCCCCGGGTACGACCTGCCGGAGCCGGTCCGGCGGCTGGGCGGACACGCGGCGGGCCGTTCGGTGCCGCCCGCGCCCGCGGACTGGAGCACGGTGGGCCGTCAGGTCTTCCGTACGGATCGCGCGGGTGGCCTCCCCGGGGCGTGCTCCGGGGAGACCGCCTCGCGGCCGTGGTCCGGGCGGGCGCTGTTCAGCCGCTCCAGCGGCGCAGTTCGCGCGCGATGTCGTCGACGCCGGCCGCGCCGTCCTTCACCAGCCGGGCGAGGTCGCGGACCTGCTCGGGGGTGGTGGCGATCTTCTCGCCGCTGGCGACCAGATAGGCGTAGGCGACGGCGGAGGCGAACAGGGCGTTGGCGCGTTCCAGCGCGGGGACGTGGATCAGCAGCTGGAGCAGGGAGGCGGCGCGGGCGTACGGGTCGGCGTAGACGGGGACGCCGAATATCTCGGCCCGGTGCCGGGCCACGGCGGCGACCAGGGCGCCCCAGTCGGTGACCTGGGGGTCCCCCGGGGTCTTCTGTTCGGCGAGCATGAGCAGCCAGGCGAGGTCGATACGGAGATCGTTCAAGGAATCCGCTTCAGGGCGTCGGCTCGGGCGGGTCGGCTTCGGGGAGGGGCCTGGGGGGACCGAAGGATCCGGCGGGTGCGGGGACCGCGGGGCGGGGGATCAGAGGCGGCCCTTCCCCGGTCCGGTGCCGTGCGCCTCGGTGAACTCCTCGGCGAACACGGACTCGTACTGCTTCATGAAGTCGGCGGCGGCCTCCACGAACGTGCGGCCCGTCTCCCCGGCGTCCTGTCTGACCAGCTCTTCGATATAGCGGTTGACGCTCATCCCGCGGGCCAGGGCGCGCTCGCGGGCCACCCGGGCGGTGCCCTCGTCCACGCGCACGTTCAGCTGGGTTTTCGCCATACCCCGACGCTAGCGCCGAGGCGCTAGCAGCGGCAAGGGCGCACGGTGGCACACAGCCGGGTGCCACCGTGCGCCGGTCCGCGCGGTGAACAGCGCCACCGGGCAGGCCGGGGTGGGCGTGGTGCAATGGGACCGGCTCAAGTGATCACCGACCGGGGAGAGTTCATGTCGCGTCCGTTCCGCTTCGGAGTCAACCTGCTGGACCCCGCGGCCGCCGACGAGTGGCGCGCCAAGTGCCGGCGCGCGGAGGAACTGGGCTACGACGTGATCCTCGTCCCGGACCACCTCGGGCTGCCCGCGCCGTTCCCCGCGCTGGTCGCGGCGGCGCAGGCCACCGAGCGGCCGCGGGTCGGCACGTTCGTGCTCAACGCGGGCTTCTGGAACCCGGCGCTGCTGGCCCGCGAGGTGGCGACCACGGACGCGCTGACCGGCGGCCGGCTCGAACTCGGCCTCGGCACCGGGTACGTGCGGGCCGAGCACGACGCGGCGGGACTGCCGTACGGTTCGCCGCGCGAGCGGGTGGACCACCTGGAGCGGACGGTCGCGGAACTCGACCGGCTGCTCGGCTCGGCCGACCACCTGCCGCGGCCCGTGCAGTCCCGGGTGCCGGTGCTGATCGGCGCCAACGGCGACCGCATGCTGCGGCTGACCGCCGAGCACGCGGACATCGCGGCCTTCACCGGGGCCCGGCCGGGCGACACGGCCGGCACCCTGGACCCGCTCACCGCCGAGGAGCTGGACGAGCGGGTGGCCCGCTACCGCGAGCTGGCGCGGCACCGGCCGGCGCCCGCCGAGCTGAACCTGCTGATCCAGCTGGTGGCCGTGACCGACGACCCGGAACCGGTGCTGAAGCCGCTGCTGGAGCGGCGGCCCGGGACGACCGTGGAGCAGGCGATGGCCCTGCCCATCGTGCTGGCCGGCCCGCTGGAGGACGTGGTGGCGAAGGTACGGGCGCAGCGGGAGCGGTACGGGTTCTCGTACCTGACCGTGCTGGAGCCGTTCATGGAGGCGTTCGCGCCGGTGCTGGCACGGCTGCGCGAGGAGTCCGTGTGACCGGAAACCGGTGGGCCCGCGAGCCGTCCGCGATCATGATGAGGGCATGACCGATCTGCGTATACGTGCCGCCGTGTCCGCCGACCTCGGCTCCGTGCTCGCCTTCTGGAAGACGGCCGCCGAGGGGACCAGCATCAGCGACGACCGCGCCGGCGTGGAGCGGCTGGTGGCCCGTGATCCCGGGGCGCTGCTCCTGGCCGAGCGGGGCGGCGAGCTGGTGGGCACGGTGATCGCCGGCTTCGACGGCTGGCGGTGCCATCTGTACCGGCTCGCGGTGCACCCGCGGCGCCGGCGGCAGGGCATCGGTTCGGCGCTGCTGGCCGCCGCCGAGGAGCGGTTCGTACGGCTCGGCGGGCGGCGCGCGGACGCGATGGTGCTGGTCCGCAACGAGACCGCGCACCACGCCTGGGGAGCGGCCGGGTACGGGCCCGAGGAGCACTGGCGGCGTTGGGTGAAGCCGCTCACGGACTGAGACCGCGGGACCCGCGGGGGGAGATCCGCGCACCGGGATGTGAGCCTGGAGGGGAGATCCGAAGGCTTCTTTGCCCATCCTTTACCATGGAGGGAGCACTCGGCTCTCTATGAAAGGTTGTGAGCGTCCGCCCATGGGCGAGCCTCCCAGTCCGCGACACCGCGCGCACTCCCCCACCCTGCCCGATCCTGGGACGGGGGTGACCCGATGACCGAAGTGCTCCTCCTCCTGGTGGCGATCCTGCTGTCGCTGGCCTGCGGCGCCTTCGTGGCGGCCGAGTTCTCGCTGACCACGGTGGAACGCGGCGAGCTGGAGCGGGCCGCCGCCCGTGGCGAGCGCGGTGCCGCGGGCGCCCTGAAGGCCGTACGGAACCTGACGTTCCAGCTCTCCGGCGCCCAGCTCGGCATCACCGTCACCAACCTGGTGGTCGGCATGCTCGCCGAGCCCTCGATCGCCAAGCTGCTCGCCGGGCCGTTCACGGCGCTGGGGCTGTCCCGGGCCACGGCGACCTCGGTCGCGCTGGTGCTGGGCACGGCCCTGTCGACGGTCGTCCTGATGGTCGTCGGCGAGCTCGTGCCGAAGAACTGGGCGATCTCCTCGCCGCTGGCCATGGCCAAGCGGGTGGGCAACGCCCAGCGCTGGTTCAGCGCGGCCTTCCGGCCCTTCATCACCCACCTGAACAACACGGCCAACCGCTTCGTGCGCCGGCTCGGCGTCGAACCGGCCGAGGAGCTGGCCTCCGCGCGCGGCCCGCAGGAGCTGGCCGCCCTCGCCCGGCACTCCGCCAAGGAGGGCGCGCTGGAGGCGGACACCGCCGAGCTCTTCGTACGCACCCTGAACCTGGCCGACCTCACCGCGGAGAACGTGATGACGCCGCGCGTCCAGGTCGTCGCCCTCGACATGCAGGCCACCTGCGAGGACGTGGCCAACGCCACCCGGGCCACCGGCCTGTCCCGGTTCCCGGTCTACCGGGGCGGCCTGGACTCCGTGGTCGGCACCGCCCACATCAAGGACGTGCTGGCCGTCCCCGCCGACCAGCGGCGCCACCGCACGGTCGCGCAGATCATGCGCGAGCCGCTGCTGGTCCCCGAGTCGCTGACCGTCGACCGGTTGCTGGACCGGCTCGGCGGCCGGCGCACCATGGCCGTCGTCATCGACGAGTACGGCGGCACGGCCGGCGTGGCCACCCTGGAGGACATCGTGGAGGAGGTGGTCGGCGAGGTGCGGGACGAGCACGACCCGCACGAGACGGC
>NZ_JACBWZ010000006.1 GCF_013870595.1 Streptomyces sp. WELS2
GACGACGTGTCCCTGAAGCCGGTGGCGCCCGCCAGACCGAAGGCACATCTCGCGGACTACGCCGGGGCGAGCGGCTCCGGCGCGGCGGTGTCGGCGAAGGCGTGCCAGGCGAGGTGGCCGGGCAGGTCGGGCAGGGGGACGGTATGGGTCTCCCAGTGCGCGTTGGCGGCGACGTGCACGGCGTCGTCGCCGAGCCGCAGCGTCCACTGCAGCAGCGGGACGCCGTCGACGGGGATGGCGGCCAGGCCCCGGGCGTCGGGCGAACGCAGCGCCGGATGGCCGTGCCGGAAGGCGGTCAGCGCCCGGGTGAAGTTCAGCAGCCCGGCGTTGTCCGCGGCGAGGTCCCAGTCGACCCAGGACAGCTCGTCGTGGCAGTACGCGTTGTTGTTGCCCTGCTGGCTGCGGCCGAACTCGTCGCCGGCGGTGAGCATCGGCACGCCGCGGCCGGCCAGCAGCAGGACGAGGGCGTTGCGGACCTGCCGGGAGCGCAGCCGCAGCACCTCGGGGTCGTCGGTCGGGCCCTCGGTCCCGCAGTTCCACGAGTGGTTGGTCCGCTCGCCGTCGAGGTTGTCCTCGCCGTTGGCGTGGTTGTGCTTGTCGTTGTACGCGTACAGGTCGTGCAGGGTGAACCCGTCGTGGCAGGTGATGAAGTTGACGGAGGCCCGGGGCCCGCGCCGCCCGTACAGGTCCAGGGAGCCGAGGACGCGTGCGCCGAGGTCCCGGGCCGCCTCCTGGTCTCCCTGGAGGAAGCGGCGCGCCGAGTCGCGGAAACGGCCGTTCCACTCCGACCAGCGCCCGTAGTGCGGGAAGCTGCCGACCTGGTACAGGCCGCCCGCGTCCCACGCCTCGGCGATGAGTTTGGTGTCGCGCAGCACCGGGTCGGCGGCGATCGCCTCCAGCAGGGGAGGGTCGGCCAGCGGGGTGCCGTCCTGGCCGCGGACCAGCGCGGAAGCCAGGTCGAAGCGGAACCCGTCGATGTGGAACTCGGTCACCCAGTGGCGCAGGCAGTCCAGGACGAAGGCCCGGCCGACGGGGCTGTTGGCGTTGAAGGTGTTGCCGGTGCCGCTGAAGTTCAGATAGCCGCCGTCCGGTGCCAGCAGGTAGAAGCCGGGGTTGTCCAGCCCCCGGAAGGAGAGGGTGCGGCCGCGTTCGTCGCCCTCCGCGGTGTGATTGAAGACCACGTCGAGGACGACCTCGATGCCGGCCGCGTGCAGTCGCCTGACCGTGTCCTTCAGTTCGGAGGCGGCGTCGTCCGAAGCGGCGTAGCCGGCCTTCGGCGCGAAGTAGCCGAACGTGTTGTAGCCCCAGTAGTTGAACAGCCGCCGGTCCTCGCTGCTGCGGGCGTTGTCCGACTCGTCGAACTCGAACACCGGGAGCAGTTCGACGCAGTTCACGCCGAGGTCGAGCAGGTGGGGGATCTTCTCGGCCAGGCCGGCGAAGGTCCCGGGCCGGCGCACCCCGGAGGAGGGGTGGCGGGTGAAGCCGCGCACGTGCAGCTCGTAGACGACGAGGTCCTCGACCGGGATCCCGGGCGAGGTGTCGCCCTGCCAGTCGAAGGCGTCGCCGGCGACGACCCGGGACCGGTACGGGTACGGGTCGAGCGAGTACGGCGCGCCCCAGGTCTCCCGGCCGCCGAAGGCCCGCGCGTAGGGGTCGGCCAGGACGGTGCGGGCGTCGAAGCGCAGCCCGCGGCCGGGGGCGTACGGGCCGTCGGCGCGGTACCCGTACTCGATGGCCTCGGGATCGAGGCCGCCGACGAGCATGCTGTAGACACCGCCGACCCGGCAGTGGCGGGGGAAGACCACCTCCGCGAACGGCTCGGGCGCGCCACGCCGGTACAGCACCAGGGTCATGGAGGTGGCCCCGCCGGAGGGGATCGAGAAGTTGATCCCCTCCGGGGTGACGGTGGCGCCGTAGGGCAGCGGCACGCCGGGGCTCACCCGCAGGTCGGCGGTGCGGGGCGGAGCGGCGGCGGTGGTCACGGGGCCAGCACCCGGATCGCGTCGTCGACGCTGTCGGCCACCAGGACGCTGTCCAGGAAGCCGGTGGCCGCCAGGACGCTGCGGGCCTCCTCGGGCATGGCCGCCAGGGCCAGCGGAACACCGTGGGCACGGGCCCGGTAGTAGAGCAGCAGCAGCACCCGCAGGCCCGCGCTGGACAGGTAGCCGACGCGTCCGAGGTCGAGCAGCAGTTGCCCGCTGTCCGGCGTGAGCGCCTCCAGGTTCGCGCTGGCCTCGGCGGCGGTCACCCCGTCGAGGTCGCCGTCGACGACGACCACCGTGACGGTGCCCCGCATGTACTTCTCGACCTGCATGTCATATCTCCGATCAGCGGGCCGGCTGCAGGGTGGCCCGCACGTGCAGCGGCTTCTCCGAGCGCGGCAGCTCGATGGTCAGGGCGTCGGGGTCGAAGCCCGTGAACGGGCTGCCGTCCACCTCGACCGCGCCGAGGCGGACCGAGCCCGGGGGCAGCGCGTCGGGGGCGACCCGCAGCGTCCGGTCGGCCTCCGGCAGCGGCCGGAACCACAGCGACAGGGGCTCGCCGTTGAGCAGCAGCCGCTCGTACACCGTGGCGAGCAGGCACAGCTCGGCCTTGTGGTACAGGCTCATCGCGTGGTTGGCCTTCATCCGCTCGGTGCCGAGCAGGTACGGCAGGCCGTCGGCCAGCACGTTGAAGTAGACGCCGCCCTCCTCGTGGTCCAGGAAGAAGGCGTTGTAGAACGCGGCGGACTCGCGCGCCTGGGTACGGAAGCCGGCGTCGCCGGTGTTGCCGGCGAGGATCTGGTACGCCAGGATCGCCTGCTCCTGCTGCCACCACGCCTTGCGGTCGTGCCAGGCCATCCGGTGGAAGTCCTCGCCGGGCCGCCGGGTGCGTTCCACCACGTCGTACCAGCCGTGCCGCTGCAGGTCGGCGCCGACCGCGGGCATGGTCCGCCCGATGTGCCGGGCGAGTTCGGTGTAGCGGTCCTTGGGGCGGATGGCGTTCATCCGCATCAGGTTCCAGGCGATCTTCAGGTTGTGACCGACGACGGCGCGGTCCTGCTGCCAGCCCCAGGTGCGGTCGGCCGACCAGTCCTCGTGGAAGCGTTCCTGGACGAAGGGGCTGCCTTCCTCGGGGAAGCGCTCGACGATCAGGTCGAAGCACTCCTCGAGCATGTCGGCGTGCCGCGCCTCACCGGTCGCCAGGTACAGGTTGAGCAGGTACGCGGGCGCGTGGTCGCCGATGGAGTTCCAGTTCTTGCGCGAGCGGTTGCGGCCCAGCGACGGGTGGTGCGGGCTGAGTTCGAGGGGGTCGATGTGCGAGTAGTAGCCGCCCCGCTCGTGGTCCTTGAAGTACCGGTGGAACAGACGCAGGGTCGCGTCGATGTCGTCGGCGATGCGCGGGTCACCGGTGATGCGGTAGGTCTGCGTCGGGCCGACGAGCGCGTAGATCTGCTCGTAGGCGGGGATGGCGCGGTAGTCGTCGTCGAACTCGGAAGTGAAGATCTTGGACTCCGTGCCGCCCCGCACGTCGATGCCGTGGTACCAGTACACGACGTCGCTGTCCCGGTCCACGAAGCGCATGTGGTCGCGCAGGTACTCGGTGCCGCGCTCGGCGATGCGCAGGTAGTCCTCGTCGCCGGAGAGCATGTAGGCGGAGGCCATGCCGTACACCAGCCGGGAGATCGTGTCGGTCTCCTGGACGTGGTGGTCGCCCTTGTTGCCGCTCAGGCGCAGCTGGGTGCGGTAGTCGGCGAAGTCGGGGTCGGAGGTCTGCCCGAACTGCGCGACGCGGTAGAAGCGGGCCAGCTCCCCCAGCTGGTGAGGCCACCAGCCGCCGTCCTCGAACGCGTACCGGCCGGCCTGCTCGCCGAGGAAGGTGACGTGCTTGGCCTCGACGGTGTAGCCGGAGCGGCCCGGGTAGAAGACGCCGTACAGGAACAGGTGCCGGCCCGGGACGAGCAGTTCGGCCAGCCGTCCGGTCACGTCCCGGTAGGGCTCGCCGAGGTTGCGCAGCATCTCCGCGGTGGCGGTGCCGTACTCGGCGCGCACCGTCCGCCCGTCACCCGTGCGCAGCGTGACCACACGGCCGGCCGGGTCGTGTTCGGTGACGTAGCCGGCGACGAGGTCGGAGAACAGGAAGTCCGGTCGGTAGTCACCCGTCATGGTGGTCCCCCTTTCGGTTGGGTACGGTCGAGCGCCACCAGCGCCGGTCGCGGGAGGCTCCCCTGGCCGCGAGGAGGTCGATGAGGGTGCGGGCGAAGAGGTGGCAGTGGTCGGCACTGCGGGCGGTGACCAGGTCGCCGTGCACCACGACGTCCTGGTCGGTGTAGACCGCCCCCATGTGCCGGACGTCGTGAACGAGGTTGTTGTGGCAGGTCACGGGCCGCCCGCGGACCGCCTCGGGGATCGGCGACAGCAGCCACATGCCATGGCAGATGATCCCTTTGAGGATGCGCGGATCGTCGAAGGCCCGCTTCAGCAGCCGGACGGCGGGCGAGAGGTCGCCCGCCTTCTCGGCGTACCTGAGCCGGTCGGAGACCATGCCGGAGGGGACGATGAGGGCGGAGTACTCGCGCAGCCGCTCGTCGTCGACCAGCTCCAGGTCCCCGTCGACGGTGAGGGGGAGGTGGTGCTCGTGGCCGGTGAAGGTGAGGGCGTCCTCGCCCCACAGCCTGGTCAGGAGCTCGACCCGGGCGCCTTCCTCGGCGAAGCGCCGCAGGTAGTAGTCCACCTCGGGCTCGACGTAGTCGCTCTCCATCAGGATCGCGACGGTACGTCCCGCCAGGCGGCCGTCGGCGGCCGGTGCGATGGCGTTCATCGGCGCGCCCCTCAGTCCGTGGCCAGGTCGACGAGGAACGGCCCGGGGTGCTCGAGCATCCGCCGGATCGCGGCCTCCACCTGGTCCGGCTTGTCCACCCGCACCGCCTCGACGCCCAGGCTCCGGGCGAGCTCGACGAAGCCGATGCCCGGGCTGCTGAGGTCGAAGCCGGCCGGGTGGTCGTGCGAGGCTATGGAGCGCTCGCGCCAGTACTGCTCGATGTTCAGGTCGAGCAGCTGGTAGCGCTGGTTGTTGCAGATGACGAACTTCGCCGCGACCCCGTAGCGGGCGGCCGTCCACAGCGCCTGGATGGTGTACATGCTGCCGCCGTCGCCGGTGAAGCCCACCACGTGGGCCTCGGGACGGGCCAGCTTGGCGCCGATCGCGCCGGGGATGCCGATGCCGAGGGAGCCGCCGCGGGTCAGGAAGTAGTCGCCGGGCCGGGTCGGCGGGAGCTGGCGGACCAGCGGCGGGGAGGCGGTGAGCGCCTCGTCGAACAGCACCACGCCCGCCGGGCCGGCCTGCCGGCGCAGCTCCGCGGCGAACAGCTCCATCAGCGGGCTGTCGGCCGTGGTCGCGGGGATCGGCACCGGGTCGGCGGCCGACCGGGTCAGGCCCCGGGACTCCAGCAGGTCGCCGAGTGCGGCGAGGGTCGGAGCCGGGTCGGCGACCAGGGCCACGTCGACGGGGAAGTTCTTGGCCATCTCCCAGTCGTCCAGGTCGATGTGGACGATCTTCGCGTCGGCGCGGAAGGGACTGGCCAGCGAGGGGAACACCTCGGGGAACAGGTAGGTCCCGACCACTGCCACCACGTCGGCCTCCGCGACCGCGGCAGCGCTGACCTCGCCGAACATGTGGCCGAGCTGTCCGCGGTAGAGCGGGTGGGTGGCGTCCATGTTGACTTCGGAGTTGTCCAGGCCCCACACCGGGGCGTCCAGCAGCTCCGCCAGCCGCGCCAGTTGCGCCTGCCCGCCGGAGACCGAGACGCCGTCGCCCATCAGGATCAGCGGGTTGCGTGCGTCCGCGAGCAGTGCCGCGGCGCGTTCCAGTTCCGCCGCGACGGGAAGGACGGCCCGGGTGGGCACCGAGGACGGCACCACGGGCTCGCTGGTCAGCTCGTCCAGCACGTCCATCGGCAGGGCGACGAACACCGGCCCGCGCGGAGGCGTCATCGCCACCTTCACCGCGCGCCGCAGCACCCGCAGCACCGAGGAGGGGTGCGTCACCCGCGTCGCGTACTTGGTGACCGGCCTGGCCATCTCCACCAGGTCGACGGCCATCTGCGAGTCCATCGCGTCGTAGCGCACGCCGGCGTCGCCGGCGATCACCACCAGCGGGGAGTGACCCCGCTTGGCCTGATAGAGCATGCCCACGCCGTTGCCCAGGCCGACGCCGGTGTGCAACTGCACGAGCGCCGGGCCCCCGGAGGCCCGGGCGTAGCCGTCGGCGATCCCGACGGCCACGCCCTCGTGCAGCGCCAGCATGTACTCGAAGCCCCGGACCTGCTCCAGGACGTCCAGGAAACCCTGCTCCACCGTGCCCGGGTTGCCGAACATCCTGGTGACCCCATCAGCCAGGAACTGCTCGAAGATCGCTTCCTTGCCAGGCCTCGCGTTCATGCGCGTTACCTCCAGGTCAGTCGTGACGGGCTCGGCTGCTACCAGCCGTAGCGGCGCAGGCCCGCCTCCAGGACCTCCACCAGCTTCTCGCCGGAGAGGAAGGAGTCAGGCGTCGAACGGGCGGTGATGAACGGGTAGTCGACGAGGACCGAGGTCTCCTTGCCGACGTTTCCGTGGAAGCGGCCGTCGGGGCCGGTGGCGTCGCGCAGGATGTACTCCAGCGGGTACGGCGGCGGGCCCATGTTGAAGTCGACGCCGAGGAACCCGGTGCCGTCCTTGTAGTCGTACTCCTTGCAGTGGCCGGTGACGTGCTTGCCCCAGATGATGCTCTCGCGGGTCTCCCAGTCACGGGCGAACGCGAGGGTGGCGATGCCGTAGCACTCGGCCAGGATCGGCTTGTCCGCGCGGACGAAGGCGAGGACCAGCTCGTGCAGCCGGCCGTTGTTGGCCAGGTCGACGATCGGGCCGCTGCCGCCGACGATGACCAGCGCGTCGTACTGTTCGATGTCGGTGTCGAGCGTGGCCAGCTCCCGGTAGTACGCCTCCATCAGGCGCAGCGGGTTGGGGTCGCTGTCGTAGGGGCGCTCCGGGATCCACGCCGACAGGTCGAGCGGGTTGTCGAGGCGGTCCGACTCGTCCAGTTCCCGGGCGGCCACGGCCACCTCGGGGGTGGTCACGGAGCGGCCGAGCGGCGGGTCGATGTATCCCGGGTCCAGGCTCGGCGGGAGCGCCTGCGGACGCTTGCCGGTGGGTGTGGCGAAGACGCTCTCGTACCCGTTGCGGTCGAAGGCGACCAGCGGGCCGAGGAGTTCCTCGCCCCAGTAACCGTACTCCGAGAGTACGATCAGTACCTTCCTTGTCATTCCGTCTCCTGGGAAGAGTCGAATCGGAGATGGCGCAGAATTCGCCATTCGATATCGCTGGCGATTGCTCGCCCTTTGAAGAAAACCGGACCTGCGCCCGAGGGGCAAGGTTGCCGGCGGGCAATGCGCGTACTTGATTAAGTCCGCCCGGAATCAGGGCCCGGGCGAGGCTATTTCGTGCACTGCACGAAATAGCCTCGCCGCCGTTCAGCGCGGAGCGTCTTCCCGGCGGCCGTCGTGCCACAGCCACAGCGCGGAGCGCGCCGGAAGGCCCAGCGGCGCCCCGTCGGCCCGCACCAGCTCCGCGACCGGGGTGCCGTCGGGCGAGGCGGTGGTGTCCAGCACCACCGACCAGCCGTTCGGCGCGGGCAGCGGCACGCCGAGGGCCGTCACCGGCTGGTCGGAGAGGTTCACCAGGCACACCAGGGTCTCGCCGCCGGCACCGCCGCGCGCGAAGGCGGCGACCTGTTCGCCGTTCGGCTCTGGAAGCCACGAGAACAGCCGCGGATCATCGTCCACGTGCAACGGCGCGAGAGACCGCTGAAGCCGGTTCAGCCGCGTCACCAGGGCGGTGAGGGCCGCGCCCCGCTCGGTGGCCGCCTGGGACCACGGCAATTCGCCTTCGGCGTCCCACTCGGAGGTCTGCCCGAACTCGCCGCCCATGAACAACAGCTTTTTCCCCGGGTAGGCCCACATATAGGCGAACAAGGCCCGCAGCCGCTCCGCCTTCGCCCCGTCGTCCCCGGGCATCCGCTGCCACAGCGAGCCCTTGCCGTGCACCACCTCGTCGTGCGACAGCGGAAGCAGGAACCGCTCGGAGAAGGCGTAGGACGCCGAGTGCCTGAAGCCGTCACCGTCCGGGTGCGCGGAGCCGGTCTGGAGGAGGGTGTCGTGCATCCAGCCCAGGTTCCACTTGAGGTCGAACCCGAGGCCTTCCGGCCGGGTGACGCCGGGCCAGGCGGAGGACTCCTCGGCGATCACGAGCGCGCCCGGGTGGGCGGTGTGCACGCCGGTGGTCAGCTCCCGCAGGAGTTCGACCGCTTCCAGGTTCTCGCGCCCGCCCAGGGCGTTCGGCAGCCACTCGCCCTCGCCCCGGGAGTAGTCGAGGTAGAGCATCGAGGAGACCGCGTCGACGCGAAGGCCGTCCGCGTGGAACTCGGCGAGCCAGTACGACGCGGCGGACAGCAGAAAACTGCGGACCTCGGGCCGGGCGTAGTCGAAGATGTACGTGCCCCAGTCCGGGTGTTCACCGCGCCGGGGGTCGGGGTGCTCGTACAGGGCGGTGCCGTCGAACGTGCCCAGGCACCACGCGTCCCGCGGGAAGTGCGCCGGCACGAAGTCGAACAGCACTCCCACGCCCAGGCCGTGCAGGTGGTCCACGAGGAAGCGCAGCCCGTCCGGATCGCCGTGCCGGGCCGTGGGGGCGAAATAGGAGCCGACCTGGTACCCCCAGGAGGCGGTCAGCGGGTGCTCCGCCAGCGGCAGCAGCTGCACGTGCGTGAAGCCCAGCCGCTGCACGTGCTCGCCCAGCAGGCGCGCGAGATCGCGGTAGTCCAGCCAGGAGCCGTCCTCCCGCCGGCGCCATGAGGGCAGGTGCACCTCGTAGACGCTCATCGGCCGGCCGGCGCTCTGCCGGGCCGGGCGCTCACGCATCCACCCGGTGTCGCGCCAGGAGTACGAAGTCGCCGTGACCACGGACGCGTTGGCCGGCGGGCACTCGGCGGCCCGGGCCAGCGGGTCGGCCTTCTCGCGCCAGCGCCCGTCCGCCCCGCAGACCACGAAGCGGTAGCGGGCGCCCGCGCCCACACCGGGCACGAACAGCGCCCAGACCCCGCCGGTGCCGGTGCGGCTCATCAGGTGGCCGCGCCCGTCCCAGCCGTTGAAGTCGCCCGTGACCTGCACACCGCGGGCGTTCGGCGCCCACACGGCGAACAGCGTGCCGGCCGGGGTGCCGTTCGACGCCGGCTGCGGGCGCGCCCCCAGCAACTCCCACAGCCGGGTGTGCCGGCCCGCGGCGAACAGCGCGAGACCGTCCTCGTCCAGCACCGGCGGCCACTGGTAGGGGTCCTGCCGTTGCCGCCACCGCCCGTCGGTGCGTTCCCACACGGTGTAGAACCCCGCCCCGCCCGGTACCACGGCACGGAACAGCCCGTCGGGGTGCAGACGGCCGAGCGGGATCCGCCGGCCGTCGCCCAGCTCCACGTCCACGGCGTCCGCCCCGCGGGCCAGTACCGTGACCGCCGTCCCCTCCGCGCACGGGTGCCTGCCCAGCAGGCGGTGCGGGTCGGTGATTTGGCCGGACAGCAGCTGCCATACGCGCTCCTGGGTGGGCGGGCCGGCCGCCTCGTGCACCGGGGCGGTCACCGCGGTGCCTCCGCGGGCTGCTGTCCCAGGGCCTCCCGGACGGCCGCGAGCGGCACGGAGACCCAGTCGGGGCGGTTCCTCGTCTCGTACAGGACCTCGTAGACGGCCTTGTCCAGCTCGAAGACCCGGAGCAGGCGCCGGTCGGCGGACGTGATGCCGCCGTACCCGCGCAGGAACGCCTCCGCGGCCCCGTGCGCCCAGCCCGGGCCGTCCTCGCCCCGGGTGCGGGCGGCGTAGTCGATGGACCGCAGCATGCCCGCGACGTCCTGGAGCGGGGAGCGCCAGGCCACCCGCTCCGCCGGCGACGCCGACGGCTCGCCTTCGAAGTCGATCAGCAGCCAGCCGTCCCCGGTGCGCAGCACCTGCCCGAGGTGGAGGTCCCCGTGGATGCGCTGCAGCCGGCCGCTCGGCGGCCCGTGCGGCTCCACGGCCAGCGAGGCGCGCAGGCCGGGCGCGAACGGCCGCAGCGCCGGGACCTGCTCCAGCGCCTCTTCGAGCCGCACGGACATCCCGGCGGTCAGCCGCCCCGCCGAGGACGGCGTCAGCGCTCCCGAACCGAATGCGCGCGCCAGCGCCGGGTGGGTGGAGCGGACGGCCGCGTCGAGTGCGGCGAAGTCGTCCGGCGCCGGTTCGGCGCCGTCCCCCGCGGTGGTCGCCAGCGTCCACCCGTCGACGGCGCCCGGGGCGAAGGACTGCACCAGCCCCAGAGTGACCGGGCCCCGCTCGGTGTCGACCTCGATGGACCCGAGCACCGGGGCGATCGGCGCCCCGGCCTCGCCGCCGATCCGGCGCAGCACGTCCAGGTCGGGGTTGGTCCCCACCACCGCCCGGCGGAACAGCTTGAGGATGAAGCGCTCACCGAACACCACCGAGCTGTTGGACTGCTCGGCCTGCAGCGGGCGGACGTCGAGTCCGGCCCGGGCCGCCAGCCGCAGCGCCCCCTCCTGTTCGGAGCGGAAGCGCACCGGGCCGCTCCAGCCGCCGGCCGCGACCCGCTGCAGCAGCACGGACATCAGCTCCGGATCGCTGGTGGCCTCGTAGAACAGCCGGCCGTCCACCACGGCGATCGGGTCGGCGCACAGCCATGGCGGCACCGAGGCGCGCACGCCCACCGGGATCTGGTAACGCTGCACCGTCCCGTCGCCCATCTCGGCCGCCACGATCAGCAGCCGGGCCTCGGGGCCGTCGTGCGCCGGGGCGGGCACCAGGGGCACGTCCGAGGTGACGGTGACGTTCCGGACCGACTGGTTCTTGCCCGCGAACCAGCGCTGGACCTGCAGCCAGCGGCCCAGAGCCGCCTGGACGCCGGTCATCTCTCCTCCAGGTGACGCAGGTGCAGCCAGTAGAAGCCGTAGGGGGGCAGGGTGACGGCGAAGTCCTCGTCACCGACGGAGCCGAACACCTCGCCGCCCGTCGCCTCCACCACGACGCGGCCCCGGTGGCCCTGCAACGGCAGCAGCGCCCGCTGCGGGCGGCCCGAGACGTTGAAGACGCACAGCACCACGTCGTCCGCGTCCGCGCCCTCCGCGCGGTGGCTGCGCAGGTAGCTCAGGACGGCGGGGTTCTCACCCTCCACCTCCGTGTACGTGCCGAGCCCGAAGGCGGGGTGCTCCTTGCGGACCTGCAGCATCTCGCGGTTCCAGTGCAGCAGGCTGGAGGGCACACGCCGCTGGGCCTCGACGTTGACCGACTGGTACCCGTAGACGGTGTCGGCCACCACCGGCAGGTACAGCTGGCCCGGGTCCGCGGTCGAGAAACCGGCGTTGCGGTCGGGGGTCCACTGCATCGGGGTGCGCACGGCGTCCCGGTCGTCGAGCCAGATGTTGTCGCCCATGCCGATCTCGTCGCCGTAGTAGAGGATCGGCGAGCCGGGCAGCGACAGCAGCATCGCGGTGAACAGGCGGACCTGCCGCTCGTCGCCGTCCAGCAGCGGGGCGAGCCGCCGCCGGATGCCTATGTTGGCCTTCATCCGCGGGTCCTTGGCGTACTCGCCGTACATGTACGCGCGGTCCTGGTCGGTGACCATCTCCAGGGTCAGCTCGTCGTGGTTGCGCAGGAACAGCCCCCACTGGCAGCCGTCCGGGATGGCCGGCGTCTGGGCGAGCACCTCGGCCACCGGGTAGCGCGACTCGCGCCGCACCGCCATGAACATCCGCGGCATCAGCGGGAAGTGGAACGCCATGTGGCACTCGTCGCCCCCGCCGGAGGTCTCGCCGAAGTAGGCGACGACCTCCTCCGGCGGCTGGTTGGCCTCGGCCAGCAGGATCCGGTCGCCGTACTCGTCGTCGACGACCTTCCGGCACAGCTTGATGAAGTCGTGGGTGGCCGGGAGGTTCTCGCAGTTGGTGCCCTCCTCGGCGAACAGGTAGGGCACCGCGTCCAGCCGCAGCCCGTCCACGCCCAGGTCCAGCCAGAAGCGCAGCACGTCGAGGACCGCCTCCTGCACCGCGGGGTTCTCGTAGTTGAGGTCCGGCTGGTGGCTGAAGAAACGGTGCCAGAAGTACTGGCCGCGGACCGGGTCGTAGGTCCAGTTCGAGCGTTCGGTGTCGACGAAGATGATGCGTGCGTCCGGGTAGCCGGAGTCGTCGTCGGCCCACATGTAGTAGTCGCCGTACGGCCCGTCCGGGTCGCTGCGGGAGGCCTGGAACCACGGGTGTTCGTCGGAGGTGTGGTTGAGCACCAGGTCGATCATGACCCGGATGCCACGGCGGTGCGCCTCGTCCAGCAGCCGCACGAACTCCTCGATGGTCCCGAACTCCGGGAGCACGGACCGGAAGTCGCTGATGTCGTACCCGCCGTCGCGCAGCGGCGAGGCGTAGAACGGCGGCAGCCACAGGCAGTCGACGCCCAGCCAGGACAGGTAGTCCAGGCGCTCGGTCAGCCCCGTGAGGTCGCCCGTGCCGTTGCCGTCCGAGTCGTGGAAGGCACGCACCAGGACCTCGTAGAAGACGGCCGTCTTGAACCAGTCCGGGCCGCCCTGCGCCGGCCCGGCGCCGGCCGCGGGCACCGGCTCGCGGGCGCTCATGCCTTCACCACGGCCGCGATGTGGGCCACCTGGTGCATCGGTTCGATCTTCACGTACGTCTCCTCGGTCCAGTGGAAGAGGTCTCCGCTCACTTCGTCGAGGACCGCGAACGTTCCGGGCTCCAGGCAGAGACGGTGGAAGTCCCAGGCGACCGTTCCCTCCTGGACGGTCGCCGGGTCCAGCGAGACAACGACGAGGACCAGGTCCCCGCTGACCGGGTCGCGCTTGGAGAACGCGACCAGCGAGTCGTTGTCGGTCGGGTGGAAGTGCAGGTCGCGCAGCTGCCGCAGCGCCGGGTGGGCACGGCGGATCTCGTTCAGCCGGGTGATCCACGGCTGCAGCGAGCGGCCCTGGTCCAGCGCCCCCCAGAAGTCCCGGGGACGCAGTTCGTACTTCTCCGAGTTCAGGTACTCCTCGCCGCCCTCGGCGAGCGGCTCGGACTCGTAGAGCTCGAAGCCCGCGTACACGCCCCAGGTCGGTGCCATGGTGGCCGCCAGCGCGGCGCGAATGGCGAACATCGCCGGCTGTGCGCGCTGCAGCGAGCGCGGCAGGATGTCGGGCGTGGTCACGAACAGGTTGGGCCGGCACTCGTGGGCGTGCGCGACCAGTTCGCCGCCGAAGGCCTCGATCTCGGCCTTCGTCTCCCGCCAGGTGAAGTAGGTGTAGGACTGGGTGAAGCCCAGCCGGGCCAGGCCGTACAGCCGGGCCGGCCTGGTGAACGCCTCGGCCAGGAACAGCACGTCCGGGAAGGACCGTTTCACCTCGCCGATGAGCCAGTGCCAGAAGTCCGGTGGCTTCGTGTGCGGATTGTCGACCCGGAAGATCCGCACCCCGTGCCGCACCCAGTGCAGGACCACGCGCAGCACCTCGGCGTACAGGCCCTCGCGGTCGTTGTCGAAGTTGAGCGGGTAGATGTCCTCGTACCGTTTGGGCGGGTTCTCCGCGTAGGCGATCGAGCCGTCGGACTTGTGTGTGAACCACTCCGGGTGCTCGGCCACCCAGGGATGGTCGGGTGAGCACTGCAGTGCCAGGTCGAGGGCGATCTCCAGGCCGAGTTCCCGGGCGCGGGCGACGAAGGCGTCGAAGTCGTCGAGTGTGCCCAGCTCGGGGTGGACCGCGTCGTGGCCGCCGTCCGCCGAGCCGATCGCCCAGGGCGAGCCGGGATCGCCGGGTCGAGCCACGACCGAGTTGTTGCGGCCCTTGCGGTTGGTCCGGCCGATGGGATGGATCGGCGGCAGGTACACCACGTCGAAGCCCATCGCGCCGACGCGTTCGAGTTCGGCCGCCGCGGTCGCGAAGGTCCCGTGCAGCGGGGTGCCGGCGGCGTCGCGGCCGCCCGTGGAGCGCGGGAAGAACTCGTACCAGGCACCGGACAGGGCCCGCTCGCGGTCCACCCACAGCTCGTACGTGCGCCCCGGCGACCGAAGGCGCTTGACCGGACGCTCGGCCATCAGCCGCAGGACCGGCTCGGACAGGGCGGGCGCGACGCGCTCGCCGATCAGCGCGCCGTCCCGGCGCAGGGCCTCCGCCGCGCCCCGCAGCAGCAGCCGTTCACCGGCCGTGGCCGCGTCGGCCGCCTCGTCGAGCAGGCGTGCGCCGTCTTCCAGGTCGACGGCGAGCAGCCCGGGATTGACGCCGGCCCCGGCCTTCACCCGTACGCCGTGGCACCAGGTGGCCCAGGGATCGTCCCAGCCGTCGACGCGGAAACGCCACAAGCCCGGATGGTCGGGCACCAGCAGCGCGTGCCACCGGTCCACGTCGTCGTGCGAGCGGCTCATCGCGGTGTGCCGCGGCGCCGGGTCGTCCGGCCCCTGCCACACCAGGGTCGCGCCCACCGCGTCGTGTCCCTCCCGCCAGACGGCGGCGCTGACGGGGACCGCCTCGCCGACCGCCGCCTTGCCCGGAAGGCCCTCTCCCACCACCGGGGTCACGTCCTCGACCACGATCCTGTTCATCAACTGCCCTTCCCGGGCCGGATCCGCGGCCCGGCGCCGGGGACCACCCCCTCGTTCGTCCCCGGCGCCGGGAGTTCAGCGGGCGTCCGGACCGATGATCCAATGCTCGCGGGTGACCAGCCGGTGGTCGTACCGGGGCTCGATCAGCCCGGCCAGCTCCTCCTCGGCGTGCTTGAACTCGTCGGACTCCAGCGCCGCGGCCAGCGCCTGCTCGTCGTCGAACCACATCAGGTGGACGGCGTCGAGCATGGCCTCGCCCAGCGCGTAGTAGCCGTCCCGGGTGTGGTTCTGCAGGTAACCGCGCAGGCCCGGCACCTGCGCCAGACGGGAGGCGTAGCCGCTCAGGCTGCGCTCGCGGAAGGCGTCGAGCGGAAGGCCCTCGGCCCGCTTGACCAGACGCAGCAGCTTGACGCCGCTGCCGGTGCCCTCGTGCCGCGGCGGCTCCTTGACGACATGCGCGTCGGTGTCGAGGACCACGGTGCGCCAGAAGGCGGCCCACTTGGGCTCGTCCAGGCGGGCACCGTTCAGGAACTCGTCCGTCTGCAGCGAGGCCAGCTGCTCCTGCTCGTTGGCCAGCCAGATCTCGGCGACGCCGCTCCACAGCGGCTCGCCCTCGCCGTCCAGGAACGACGGGATGCGGGTGTCGATCGCGTACTTGCGGATCTGCGGGATCTTGCTGGCGTACTGGACGGCGTGCACGCCGAGCCAGTAGTCCTGGAACTCCCGCTCCGTCATGCCCGGCTTGGGCGCGGCGAAGATGAGCTGGTGGATCATGGATACTCCCGTCGGTGTAGGGCGGTGCGGTGGCTGACGGCCGGTCAGACCTGGTAGCGCTTGACCACGTCCGACGCGAAGCCGAGGTAGTCGCGCAGCGGCCAGACCTCCTCGAATTCGAGGTACTCGCGCATCGGCAGCCGTCCGAGGGCGGTGCGGTCGAGTTCCTCGGCGTCGGGCGAGTCGATGATGGCGATCACGCGCTTCTGCGCCGCCACCTTCCAGATGCCGACGCAGAAACCGGAGTCGATGGTCTCCTGCGCGTGCTGGGCCTCCTCGGCCTCGATCTCCCACAGCTCGTCGAGGGAGATCCGGCCCTCGTGGTTCCACTTCATCTGCACGTAGAAAAGCATCTGAATTCCCTTGGCGAGAACGGTAGTTGAGGCTGTACGAAAGTGCGGGGCGCCGAGGCTCTCATGCGCTCGAACGCATGAGGGCGCGGTCGTGAAGGGCCTGGCTCAGCAGCAGCGCGGCCTGGGCCGCGGACGCGAGGGTCACGTGGTGGTGCCAGCCGCGGAACGAGCGGCCTTCGAAGTGCCGCAGCCCGACACGCTTGGCCAGGACGGGAGCGCTGTCGGCGTGCCGGCCCGCCATCCGCAGCAACGCCAGCGGCTCGTGCATCCCGGAGGTGCCGAGGTTGGTCACCCAGTACTCGGCGCGGGCCGGTTCGGGGCCGACCCGGTGCAGCACCCGGCGGTGCAGCAGCGGCAGCCCGTCGCGGAACGGCTCCCCGAATCCGGTGCTGCGGGGCAGCGCGGTCATCGTGTAGAAGTCCTGTTTGCAGCCGCCGCGCCGCTCGGCGCCCAGCAGCAGCCGCGTCCGGTCGCCCTCGGGGACCAGCCCGACGAGGTCCGCGAGCGTCTGCGGACCGTTCGGCCGGGCTCCCGAGCGCAGCGGCGTGCCGGCCGGTACCCGCAGCAGGTACGCCAGACCGCGGCTCTCCAGTCCGCGGACGACCGCCGCGACGTCCGTGCGGTCGTGGACGTGGGCGACCACCGGGAGGGGGCGCAGCCTCCAGTCGCCCATCATCTCGTCCACCGCGTCCAGCAGATGCCGGCGACGGGGCTGCGACCGCTCGCCGGAGGGCACGTTCGCCTTGGTGCGCAGCGGGCCCTCGTCCCACTTGCTGGTGAGCATCAGGCGCCAGTTCACCGGGACGCTGCCCAACTCGCCGGCGACTTCCACGGCGAGGGCGCTCTGGCAGTTGAGGACCCGGCCCTCGGAGGGAGCGAACTGACGGTCCACGCCGACCGAGCCGGTGCCGTTCTTGGCGAACGCGACGTCGCGCACCAGCCAGGCCCGCGGTGCCAGTTCGCGGTACACCAGCGCGGCGAGTTCCTGGCGCACCGGCGCCCAGGCCCAGGGGCTCTGGTTCACGAACTGCTGCAGGGACTGGATGGGGTCGCGTCCGTCGCTGAGTTCGGCGATCCGACGGATGGTCTTGCGTCCGTCGACATGCAGCAGCCCCCGGACGTACAGTTCGCCCCAGCGGCGCTGGTCAGCCCTGGCGAAGGAGGAGAAAAGCGCCTCGCAGAATTCGGAGATCCCAAGGTTGTCCAGCCGTCCGCCCGGTAGGGGAGCAGCATGCAGGGCAGCCATTGTTCCTCCGTCTCCTCATCTGCGGGGCGGGAATTTCCTGCCCGGGCGTATTCCGCCGGTACTCCGGAAGATTCCGGAGGTCCTGGCGGTGCCTTCATACTGGCGAGCGGAAGAACAGGCCCGCCAGGGCAAAGAGGGACTACGTTGTTTCTCGGCAACGACATCGTGACGTTTGGGAAACTGCCTGCAACAACGTGTTTTTGTACTTGTCTTTTCCGCTTGAGCGGGCTTTCGGCGCCGGCGGCCGGGATGGCGGCGCCTCTTCGGCCGGCCAGGGTGCGCGGGAACGTACTGGTCACGCCCGTTCACCGGGTACGGCGATCAGTACGGTCGCTCCTGGCGGACGGCGGGTCTGCCGTACCGCGCCGCCACGGCCCATGGGCGGGTGGGGCGGTGGATTCCGGGGGCGCCGGCCGCCTCGGGAGCCGGGCCTGCACCGGCCCAGCCGACCGGCGTGATCGGTGTGGGCGGCGGCGTGCGGCCTGCTTCCGCGGCGAGGCCGCAGGGGCGTGGACGCGCTGTGCGCTGTCCCGGTGGCCTGCTGGTGGGTGCGGGCCGGGGTTTGCCGCCGTGTGCCGTCTGTCAGCCGTCGCGCTCGCCCGCAGCGGCGGACGGCTCGGCCCGTGCTCCCCGCCGCAGCGGTTGCGGCCGGGGAGCACGGGCCGTGTACCGGATCCCGACGCCGCCGAATGCGCTCGGCGAGGGCCGGATCCGCTGGGGTGTCAGCTCCTCAGTTCGCCGTCCCGGTGGCCTCCGCGGCCGCCGGAGCCGCCTCCTCGACGGGAGCCTGGCCGAGCGCCTCGGACCAGCCGCGTCCGGTGAGCACCGCGAGCGCGCCCACCGCACAGGCGACGGCGGCGGTGACATAGGCGATGTGATAGCCGTGCAGCGTGCCGGAGCTTCCCGCGCCGGCGGACGCGGACGCCACCACCACGAGTGTGGCGACGCCCACGCTGGAGCCGATCTGCTGCGCGGTCACGTTCACCGCGCCGGCCACGCCGTGCTGGTGCTGCGGGATGCCCGTCAGCGAGGCGGCCGTCATCGCGGGGAACCCGAAGCCCTGGCCGATGCCGCACAGCACCAGGCCCGGCAGCACGTACCAGTAGTTGCCGTCCAGCGGGGTCAGCACCCAGGTGAGCACGCCGAGGCCGATCAATGTCAGGGAGGCGGTCATCAGGCCCTTCATGCCCAGCTTGCCGAACAGCTTCGGCGTGAAGAGGTTCGACACCACGAACACCGTCAGCGGATTGGCGATCGTGGCCAGGCCCGACTCCACCGGCGAGAAGCCCAGCATGCCCTGCAGGTACAGGGGGGCGAAGAACAGCAGGCCGATCGAGGCGGTGCAGAACAGGAACGCGGTCAGCGAGCCGGCCCGCACGGGGGCGGAGCGGAAGATGGACAACGGCAGCAGCGGCTGGGCCGTGGTGCTCTCGCGGACGAAGAACAGCACCAGCATGATCGCGGCCGCGATCAGCGACACGATGGTGCCCGCGTCGGTCCAGCCGGACTGGCCGCCGCGGCTGACGCCGTAGACGGCCAGGATCAGGCCGGCGGTGACCGTGATGGCACCGGGGGCGTCCACCGGCTGGCTGGAGCGCTCACCGGCCGGCAGCGCCGCCTTGATGCCCGCGAGCACGACCGCGCCGAACAGCACCAGGAAGAGCAGCACCGCCCGCCATGAGAACACCTGGGTCAGCACACCGCCCAGGACCAGGCCGCCGCTGATGCTCGCGGCACCCACGCCGGCGTAGACGCTGAACGCCTTGTTGCGCGCCGGACCCTCAGGGAAGACCTCGGTGAGCAGTGCCAGTGCGGCCGGACCGGACAGGGCCGCGCCGACGCCCTGCACCGCCCGGGCGACGATCAGCAGCGCCACGTTCGGCGCGAGCCCGCCGGCCAGGGCGCCGACGGTGAACAGCACCACGCCGAGGGTGAACACGAAGCGCCGCCCCAGTACGTCGGCCAGCCGGCCACCGAACAGCAGGAAGCCCGCGAAGGTGACGGCATAGGACGTCATCGCCCACTGCAGCGTCGCGTCGCCCAGGTGGAACTGTTCGCCGATGCGCGGCAGGGCGGCGTTCATGACGGCCAGACCACCGAGATCGAGAGCGAGCGCCCCGCAGAGCACGCCGAGGGAGAGCCGCTGGCGGCCCCGCCCAGCCGGCGCGGTCGCGTCCGCGGGACGTGGTGAGGGATTGGTACCCAAGGAACACTCCTCATGTGGAAAGGAAGCACGCATACCGGTTCGCAGACGAGGAAGGAGCCGCTGCGCCTGTGCATTCTCCGTTTCCGCGCGCACCGGTCGGCGGCGGTGTCGGCATCCGCACCGGCGCATTGGAAGTGAACCGGAGGAAGGAGTACCAGGTCCAATAACTGATTTTATGACCAGCGGTTATAGCTACTGCGTGCGCAGGCCTGGGCGGCCGGCGGCGCCCGGGCCTGCGACGGAGAACGCGGCGACGGTCCCGGCTACAGCTTCGACTTCACTTCCTCGGCCACCCACTCGAGCGCGTCACCGGTCGCGGATGCCTCGACAGGCATCCACAACGAGCACATGGAGATCCCCGCGTCCGCCAGCGCGGCCAGCTCGTCGACCACACTCGCCGCGCTGGGCCGGGCGCCGCCCAGCGGCCGGCCCGGCATCGGACGGCCCTGCGGCAGGCCCGGAGGCACCAGGAAGCACACCAGGCTGAGTTCGAGCCGCTCGGCGTCGTACCCGGTCTCCTCGCCGAGCCGGCGCAACTGGGCGCGCAGCGCCGCGGCACCGCGCGGGTCCAGCCCGCCTCCGTGCCAGCCGTCACCCAGCCGCAGAGCTCGCTTCAGGGCGGCCTCGCTGTGGCCGCCGACCCACACCCGGGGGCCGCCGGGCGTGCGCGGGACGACACCGATGCGCGCCCCCCGCAGCGTGGTGTACCGGCCCTCGAAGGTGGTGGGGCCGCCCTGCCACAGCGCCCGCATCACCTGCAGTGCCTCATCGGTGCGCGTGCCACGCTGCCTGACGGGCACACCCAGCGCGGCGAACTCCTCCTCGTTCCAGCCCGTGCCGACCCCCAGCGTGAAGCGCCCCCCTGACACCACATCGAGGGTCGATGCCTGGTTGGCCAGCACCACCGGGTTGTAGTACGGCGTCACCAGGACACTGGTGGCCAGACGGATGCGCGTGGTGGCACCGGCCACCGCGGCCAGCAGCACCAGCGGGTCGGCCGCCGAGCCGTTCGCGTTGGCGAGAACGTGACCCGACATCAGCAGGTAGTGGAAGCCGAGTTCCTCGGCCCGGCGAGCCGTATCCACGGCCAGGGTGCCGTCGTCGGTGGGGAAGGGGGGTTCGACGGAGACGCCGAGTTGCATGAAGTGCTCCAAACAGCAGGACAGTTGTCATCGTGCTCAAGCGGAAGAGCTCTGTCGCTCGGACAGCGGCTCTCGTGACCAGCCGAGGCGGAGAACCACGTCGGCGAAGTCGCGCACCAAGGAGTGCGGGCTCTCGGCGGGCCATGCCAGCCCTATGCGCTGCGGCGGCGCGTCCGCCAGCGGCTTCCAGCACAGATCCGGGCGCTGGTACAGCCGGGCCACCGACTGCGGCAGCACACACATGCCGCCGCCCGAAGCCACGTTCTCCAGCAGTTCCTCGACGTTGCCGGAGGGCATCGCACACAGCGGATCGCTCTCCCACGGCGTCGCGGGGAGTGCGCCGCCGTTCACCCGCCACGCCTCCGCCCCCAGATCGGCCAGGGTCACCCGGTCCCGGCAGGCCAGCGGGTGTCCCTCGGCGACGCCCAGCATCCGCGCCTCCTCGGCGATCACCTCCACGACCAGGCCGGTGGTGTCGGCGGGCAGCCACAGGAAGGCCGCGTCCACCGTCCCCTGCCGCAGATGCACGGTGCCCTGGTCGGACTGGTAGGTGTGCGGCTGGACCAGTACCGGAGCGAAACGCAGGCCGAACGCCCCGGCGGCCTTGGCCATCAGCGCGTTCAGGCCGGGCGAGGGGCACCCCACCCGGAGCCGGTTCTCGGTGAGGGCGGAAGCGGTGCGAGCCAGGCGGGTGGCCTTCTCCCACATCAGCAGCGTCTGCCGGGCCGGCTCCAGCAGCGCCCCGCCCGCGGCCGTCAGCCGCACGTCACGCGTGTTGCGTGCGAACAGAGGCGCCTGGATCTGCTCCTCCAGCAAGCGCACCTGCCGACTGACGGCGGGCTGCGAGACGCCGAGGCGCTCCGCGGCGGCGCTGAAGCTCATCTCTTCGGCCACGGCCACGAAGTACCGCAAGGTCTGCGTCCGGACATCCATCGTTCCCCGCTCCACGACGGCTCCCCACTATGGCAGCGCATCAGGGCCCAGTGCGCCGCCGCGGCCCGGCAGCGGGCAGACACGCGTCTACTTCGTCATGTCCGGGAGCGCTCCGCGGACTGCCGGAGCGCTCCGGCAGGCCCGGCACGGCGAAGGGCCGTCGCCGCAGAGTCCGCGGCGACGGCCCCCGGGTGCCGGCTGGGCGCCGCTCAGGGACCCAGGAACAGCCCGCCGGCGACGTCGATGCGCTGGCCGGTGACCCAGCGGGCGTCGTCCGAGGCGAAGAACGCCACCGCGTCGGCGATGTCCGCAGGCGCTCCGATCCGGCCCAGCGCGGTCATGGCGATCGCGTTCGCCGTCGCCTCGGCGTCCACTTCCATCCACGGGTTCATGTCCGTGTCGGTGATGCCCGGGGACACCGAGTTGACCGTGATGCCCTGCGGGCCCAGGCTCTTGGCCAGGGTCCGGGTCATGACGTCCACCGCCCCCTTGGTCATCGAGTAGACGACCTGGGGGATCGCCATCCAGGTCACCCCGGAGGAGATGTTGACGACCCGTGACCCCTTCCCCAGCACCGGCAGCAGCCGCTGCACCAGGAAGAACGGCGCGCGGACGTTCACCGCGAACATCCGGTCGAACTCGGTTCCGTCCGCCTCCTCCAGCGTGCCGCCGAACAGCGCCGCGTTGTTGACCAGCACGTCCAGCTGCCCGCCGCCGAGCCACGGCAGCAGCTGGGACACCACCTGCTCGACGCCGTCGCCGGCGGACAGGTCCGCCCGCACCGTGACCGCCTGCCCTCCGTCGCGCCGGATGGTGTCCACCACCTCGTTCGCGGCGTCCGCGCTGCCGTTGTAGTGGACCGCCACCCGCGCCCCGTCGGCCGCCAGCCGGGTGGCGATGGCCCGGCCGATCCCCCGAGAGGCGCCGGTGACCAGCGCTGTCCTGCCCTGCAACTGTGCCATGTCATTTCCTCCCGGCGCGGCCACTACAGACGGAACAGGCCGGGGTCGGCCACCACGACGTCCAGGAGCATGGGCCCGTCCGCGGACATCGCCGTCTTCAGGGCCGCCTGCAGCTGTTCCGGCGTCTCGATCCGCTCGGCGGGGCAGCCGAAGCCGCGCGCCAGCTGGGCCATGTCGACGCCGCTCAGGTCCCAGCCGTCCTGCCAGGCGTTCTGCCCGGCCTCGTCCAGGTAGTACTTCAGCGACAGGTATCCCGAGTTGTTCGGGATGACGAAGGTGACCGGCAGGTTGTAGCGCGCCGCGGTCCACAGCGCGTGCAGCGTGTACTGCGCCGAGCCCTCACCGGTGACGACCACGACCCGCTGGTCCGGCCTGGCCACCGCGTAGCCGACGCCGCCGGCGAACGGGAAGCCCAGAGCACCGCTGGCCGTGGCGAAGTAGCCGTTCTGCGGGCCGAGCGGCAGCTGCTCGTGGAAGTCGGCCCGGGCGATCGGCAGCTCCTCGAACACCTGCGCGTCCTCGGGCAGGACCTGGGCCAGCTGGTGGAACAGGTAGGCCTGCGACAGAGGCGTCGACGGCTCGGGCACCGCCACCTCCGCCCGCTGCACCGCGGGCGCCGCCGCACGCTCGCGCTGCACGGTCAGCGGAACCAGGTCCCGCACCGCCTGCGCCGGCGGGCAGACCACCGCGCTGTCCGCCAGCGACCACGCGGCGGCCTCCGGGTCGTCGGTGACGTGGATGACCCTGGTGCCCTCCGGCAGCCGCGGCTGGTCGCTCTGGTCGAGCTGCGCCGGGGCGGTGGAGAACAGGTCCGAGGTGGTGAACAGCGTGAACGTCGGGCTGCCCAGCACGACCACCACGTCGTGCTCCGCCAGGCGCTGGTTGATCAGCTCCGGCAGCGGGGCCAGCACCCCGCCGAACAGCGGGTGGGTCTCCGGGAAGCTGCCGCGCGGCCACACCGGGCTGCCGTACACCGTGGCGTTCAGCCGCTCCGCCAGCCGCACCAGCTCCGTGCGCGCACCGCCGATCTCCACGCCGGGACCGGCGACGAGGGCCGGCCGCTCGGCGCCGTTGAGCGCCTCGGCGATCTCCGAGATCACCGCGGGGTCGGGGACGACGGCGCTGCGCACCGTGCGCGGCTTCAGCGGCGTCGGGCTCGCCGGGCGCACCCAGTCGTCCTCGGGCACCGCCACGAACACCGGGCCGGCCGGGGCCTGCGCCGCGATGTGGTAGGCCTTCTCGATCAGCGCCGGGATGTCCTGCGGGCGGGCCGGCTCACCGGACCACTTGATGTACGGCCGGGGCAGCGAAGGCGCCTCCGTGGCGTTGAGGAAGGGCTCGCCGAGCAGCAGCTTGCGGGCCTGCTGGCCGCCGAGGATGACCATCGGGGTGTGCGCGCTGGCCGCGGTGTAGACCGAGCCCATGGCGTTGCCGAGGCCCGGACCGCCGTTGATGATCACCAGTGAGGGCTTGCCGGTGGCCTGCGCATAGCCGTCCGCCATGCCGACCACGCTCGACTCGTGCAGGCCGGTGACGAACTTGAAGTCGTCGGGCCACTCGTCGAAGAGCTTCATCTCGGTGTGGCTGGGGTTGCTGAAAATCGTGGTCAGGCCCAGCTGGCGCAAGAGGTCCAGCGTGGCGTCCCGCACGGTGCGGAACCCTGCTCCATCCTGTGTCACGGTCACTCCTGCCTCGTAACGGTCGGGCCGATCCGGGAGCGCCGAGCCGTACCCGTATGCCGCAGTGTCAATTGCAGGCTCAGTTCACGCGGCCCGCCGCCGCAAGAACAGGACGGCAATTCATGGCTACTTCGTCAGCTAGCGCTCGGATTCCAGTCCCGACTTAACGACCTGTCGGCTTCTGCTCTGCCCGGCCTGGCCTCGCCGCCAGGGAGTACTTAGCGTCGTTGCCACGGGCCGGTTCAGGCCCGCGGCGGCAATGCGATCGGCCACGCCAATCCGACGAGGAGAGCAGCGGTGACCATACCCATAGCGGTGCTGGGATTTGCCAGCGCCCGTCCGGAGAAATCCGCGGAGTTGCAGGATGCCCTCCTGGCCCTCGCCGACCGCGCCCGCCGGGAGCCCGGATGCATCGACTACCGGGTACACCGGGCGTCCGACGACAAGGACATGCTCGTGTTCTACGAGGTCTGGCGCAGCCAGGAGGACCTCGACGTACACCTCGCGCTGCCCTACGTGGCCGACTTCATGGCCGAGCGGATGACCTACCTGCGGTGTGACATCGACCACCGTGTGCTGGAGGTCTGCGAAGGCGTGAGTGCCGAGGAGGACCGGTGACCGGAGCGGAAGACGTGCTGCACCTGCGCCCGGAGGGCGGCCGGACGATCTGGTTCGGAGACGCCGTCTACTCGTTCAAGGCGACCAGGGAGTCCACCGGCGGCCGGCTCACCCTCGCCGAGGCGTCCGTTCCCCCCGGGAGCGGCCCGCCCCCGCACCTGCACCGGGAACTCGACGAAGCCTTCTACATCCTGTCGGGGCAGTTCGAATTCCTCTCCGGGGACAGCACTTTCGAGGCCGGCCCCGGAGACTTCGTCTACATACCGCACGGCGTCAGGCACCGCTTCCGGAATTCCGGAACCCATTACGGTCGCCTGATCTTCCTTTTCACGCCCGGTGGGATGGACGAATACTTCGCTGAAATCGGAGAAACGGCCCGCGCGGGAGTCGCCCCGGCCCCGCTGACACCCGAGCAGATCCGGTTGATCGGCGACCTGGCGCCCCGGCACGGCCTTGTCCTTCATCCGCCCGCCCAGCCAGACGCACACGGCTCGACTTCACCGAAGGGTGCGCCATGACCGACACACAGACAACGCACAGGGTCGTCCGGGACTACTTCACCGCCCTGGAACGGGGTGACCTCGACGGCGCCCTGTCCCTGCTCTCTCCCGACATCGACTTCACCCTGCCCCAGGACCAGTGGAACGCCGTCATCCCCTACCTGGGCCGCCACCGCGGCCGGGACGCCGTCCGTGAGGCGTTCGCCGTCCGCGGTGAGACCACCGAGGTCCTCGAATACGAGCTGCGCGACCTGCGCGCCCAGGGGGACACCGCCGTCGCCGTCATCTACACCAAGGCCCGGCACACCCGTACCGGTGAACCGTTCGAGATCGAGGACGCCCATGTGCTCGTCGTCGGCGACGACGAGCACATCGTCTCCTGGAAGGTGTACTTCGACCCCAACGGCGAGGTCGCGGCGTTCACCAAGGACCGCGAGGAGCGCCTCGCCGCAGCCGTCGCCGCGGGCGACCGCGAGCTGGCCGCCGAGCTGCTGCGCTTCGGCGGCGACGTCGACCACCGTGACCCCGCCAGCGGCCTGACCCTGCTCATGACCGCCGCCGGCCGCGCCGACCTGCCCATGGTCCGCCTGCTGCTGGACGCCGGCGCCGACGTCTACGCCGCCGACAGCGGAGCCGGCGCCACCGCGCTGCACAAGGCCTGCCAGGGCGGCAGTCTGCCGGTCGTGCAGGCGCTCGTCGAGGCCGGCGCCTTCATCGACGCGGTGGCACCCACCACCGGCCACACGCCCGTCATGGACGCGGTGTGGTTCAAGTACCCGGAGATCGCCAAGTACCTGGTCGACCGCGGTGCCGGCCTCAACCTCAGCACCCACTACGGCTTCTCCCTCCAGCAGCACTTCGAGTACGAGCTCAACGTCAACGAGTCCGGCAAGGAGGACCTGCTGCTGGCGGAGAAGTACCTGCGCGAGCGCCAGGAGTCCGACGCCGCCAAGGCCGCCTCGCAGAAGCTGATGGCCGCGGTGACCGCCGGGGACGCCGCCGAGGTGCGCCGCCTGCTCGCCGCCGGCGCCGAGGTCGACGAGCGGTTCCCGATCGTCAACGGCTTCAACGACGCACACACCCCGCTGCTGGTCGCCGCCCGGGACGGGCACACCGAGATCGTGCGGATCCTCCTCGAGGCCGGTGCCGACGTGAACGCGACGGAGCCCACCTTCGGCGCCGTGCCGCTCCACAAGGCCGTCTACAACGGCCACGTGGAGTCCACCCGCATCATCGCCTCCTGGCCCGGCGTGGACCTGGACTTCCAGGGCGCCACCAACGGCTACACCCCCCTCCACGACGCGCTGTGGCACGGCTACGAGGAGTGCTCGCTCGCCGTCCTGGAGGCCGGCGCCGACCTGCACCTGGTGGGCCACGACGGCAAGACCCCGCTGGACCTCGCCACCGAGGTCTTCGGCACCGGCCACCGGGTCACCGAAGCGATCCGCAACCGCCTCGCCTGACCCCGGACACTCAGGAGGAAGACCATGGGCGTTCCCCCCAGGGAACGGATCACCGCCGCCGTCCGCGACTTCCTGGCATGCCTGGAACGCAAGGACATCGACTCCTGGATCCGCCTCTGGGATCCCGCCGGCGAGCAGTTCTACCCCTACGGCACCGAGATGTTCCCGCCGCACCTCGCCGGCCGCGACGCGGTCCACGAGCGCTGGAAGTCGATGCCCGACATGTTCGAGACGCTGAGCTTCCCGCTGCTGGACCTGTGGGTCGACGGGGACACCGCCATCGCCCGTTTCGACGGCCACCTGGTCAAGAAGGACGGGAGCGTCTACCGCAACAGCTACATCTGCACCTTCACCTTCACCGAAGCCGGCCTGATCCGCCGTTACCGCGAGTACTTCGACCCGATCCTCGCCGGCGCCGCGTTCGGCCTCGCCGAGACCACCTACCTGTCGTCCTGACAAGGAGCCACCGACCCGTGAAGGCCGTCGTCATGGCAGGGGGCGAGGGCACCCGCCTGCGCCCGCTCACCGCGAACCTCCCCAAGCCGCTGCTCCCGGTCGCCAACCGGCCGATCATGGAGCACGTGCTGCGCCTACTACGCAAACACGGCTTGCGCGAAACGGTGGTCACCGTCCAGTTCCTCGCCCAGCTCGTCCGCAACCGGTTCGGTACCGGGGACGAGCTGGGCATGGAACTGACCTACGCGCACGAGGAACGTCCGCTGGGCACGGCGGGCAGCGTCAAGAACGCCGAGAGCGCCTTGAAGGACGACACCTTCCTGGTCATCTCCGGCGACGCGCTCACCGACTTCGACCTCGGTGAGCTGGTCCGCTTCCACAAGGAAAAGGGCGCCCTGGTCACCGTCTGCCTGACCCGGGTCCCCAACCCCCTCGAGTTCGGCATCACCATCACCGACGACGACGGCAGGGTCGAACGCTTCCTGGAGAAGCCCACCTGGGGACAGGTGTTCTCCGACACCGTCAACACCGGCATCTACGTGATGGAACCCGAGGTCCTCGACTACATCGAGGCCGGCACCGCCACCGACTGGTCCACCGACGTCTTCCCCCGTCTCCTGGAGGAGGGCCGTCCGATCTACGGCTATGTCGCCGACGGCTACTGGGAGGACATCGGCACCCTGGAGAGCTACGCCAAGGCGCAGGCCGACGTCCTCGACGGCCGTGTCGGCGTCACCGTCGACGGCTTCGAACTCTCCCCCGGCGTATGGATCGGTGAGGGCGCCGACATCTCGCCCGACGCCCACCTCCAAGGCCCGCTGTGCATCGGACCGAATGTCAAGGTGGAGGCCTCCGCCACGCTCCTGCCCTACACGGTGGTCGGAGCCAACACCGTCGTCTGCGAGGGCGCGCAGCTGCACCGCGCCATCCTGCACGAGGACGTGTACGTCGGCCCTTCCGCGGACCTGCGGGGCAGCGTGGTGGGCAAGAAGACCGAGATCATGCGGGCCGCCCGGCTCAACGAAGGCGCTGTCACCGGGGAGTCCTGCCTCATCGGCGCCGAGGCAGTCATCGCCGAACAGGTGCGCATCTACCAGTCGAAGACCATAGAACCGGGCAGCCTGGTCAATTCCTCCCTCATCTGGGAGCCGCGGGCCCAGGCCCAGCGCTTCGGCAGCAAGGGCGTCTCCGGCCTGCTCAACATCGAGGTCACGCCCGAGGTCGCGGTCCGGGTGGCGTCCGCCTTCGCCACCTCGCTGAGCAAGGACGCCGCGGTCACCGTCGCCCGGGACCACTCCCGCGGGGCGCAGGCCCTGCAGCTCGCGCTGATCTCGGCTCTGCAGTCCAGCGCCGTCCACGTGCACCACCTTGAGAACGTCCCCCTTCCGGTGGCGCGCCACCACACCGGCCGCAGCGGTGGCGCCGGCATCTTCGTACGCACCACCGCGGGCGTCCGAGACAGTGTCGACATCCTCCTGCTCGACGAGGCCGGCAGCGACCTCGGCCCTGCGGTCCAGCGCAAGCTCGACCGCCTCTTCGCACGCCAGGAGTACCGCCGTGCCTTCCCCGGTGAGATCGGCGCGCTCGCCCTTCCGCCCCGCGTCCTGGACACCTACGCCGACTCCTTGTTCAGCGCGGTCGACACCTCGGGCGTCGCCGGGTCCGGCATGAAGATCGTGGTGGACAACGCGAACGGAAGCGCCGGCATCGTCCTGCCTGTCGTCTTCGGGCGGCTCGGCATCGAATCCCTGGTCGTCAACACCGGTCTGGAGGAGACGAAGCCGACCGAGACCCCGCAGGAGCGCGCCGAAGGCCTGGAGGCACTCGGCCGGCTCGTCGCCTCCGCCCGTGCCTCGCTCGGAGTCAGATTCGACCCCGTGGCCGAACGGCTGTCCCTCGTCGACGAACGCGGTCAGGTCATCGACGACCACCGCGCGCTGCTCACCTTCGTCAGCCTCTTGGTCGGCGACGGACTGGCGGGCCCGCTGGTGCTCGCTGCCCCGGTGAGCCGCTGGGCCGAGGAAGCCGCCCGGCGGGGCGGCGCCCAGGTGCACCGCGCGGGGATCCTGCCCGCCGAGCTCTCCGCCGAGGTGCAGCGCACCCGCGCCGCGTGGGCGGGCGACGGGAAGGGCGGTTTCATCGTTCCCGCCGTCTCGCCGGGCTTCGACGCGGTAGCCGCTCTCGTCCAGTTGATCGGTCTGCTGGCCCGCAGCCGGGACCCCCTGAGCAAGGTCGAGGCCCGCATCCCCGCCATCCACGTCCAGGAACGCGAACACCCCACGCCCTGGTCCGCCATGGGCACCGTCATGCGCCAGGCTGTGGAGGAAGCCACGCGCCGCGATCTGATCACGGAATCCGTCGGCGGCATCCGCGTCACCGACCACGACGGCCGCTGGATCCTCGTCCTTCCTGACCCCGACCACCCCACCACCCGCCTGTGGGCCGAGGGCACCACCGCCGCCGCCACCCAGGCGCTTCTCGACGACTGGACCACTGTGCTGTTCACGGATCCGAGCCACCCTCACCTGTGATCCCCACTCGTTTCGCCGATCCGGCTCGCTACGACGATCAGTGCGGCAATATCCTTCGCGCGGTGGGTCGGTGACACGGCCCTGCGGTCGGTGCGCAGGCGGTGCCGCCGGGTACGCGGATCAACCCGGTCGAGGTGGACGCGGACAGCGCGTGGCGCTATGCGGAGCTCGGAGTGGACCGGCTGCTGGTCTACCCGCTGCCGCTGGAGGACCCTGCCGAGGTGAGCGCGTTTCTGCAGCGGCACGCCGGTCTCGCACGCTGACCGGGTGGGCTTCGGCGCGGGCATGTGACGTCCGGTGCGCGATGAGCCGTCTGCTCAGCCGGACCGGGGAGGCGCTGCCAGGGTGCGGGCCACCACGTCTCGTGCCCGCGGAGGTTCCGTGTAGCCCGGAGTGCGCGATGGCGGTGCCCGACGGGGTACCGCCATCGCCTCGTCGGAGCCTGTTCTGGAGGGTCAGGACAAACGGTTTCCCGTCGCGCAGGCCAGAGCCTGCTTCGACGTGGAACGCTCTTGTGCGTCACCAGAGCTCAACCACCACGCGAACCCCGCTCGGCACGCCACGGTGACTACCAGTCAAGCAACTAGCTTCGGCGGGCGCGTCGTCATCGACAACCACCAGATCATGGGCGCCGGGCTCTGTGGCGGAGCTCGCTTCGCGTGCGGCACCGTGCCCAAGTGCGGGTCGTGGACAGCAGCATCGGTTCTGCGTCTCGGGTGGTGCCGACCGTGACGCTCAACTGCGCGGAGGCGTGGTGGGTGCCGGTGGGTGGTTCCGCCGTCCGGCCCGGGGGGCTGTTCGGCTCTGGTACCTCCGTACGCCGAGTTTCGAGTTCCTCGTCTCTGAGGTTCTGTTCTGTGGTTAAGGTCTATCCAGCGAAGGTGAATTTGGCAAGTTGTATCTGTGTTGACTCTGGGTGAAATTTGAAGTCGAATTTACGTGTGTTCTGCTAGCAAGGGTGCGCTGTACTTATTCCAGACTCTATCTAGCTGTACGAAATGATGCACACTAACTGGTTCGGATCACCCGGTGATGGAGGTATCCCCCGTCCCGGTGGTTCGGCCTCTCACTTTCCCGACGGCCCGTCACCTCTCCCTCACCTCCCTGCTGCTACTCGGACCGTAAGGCCCGCGGGTGGGCCGCGCGGAGCGTGGCGCACCCGGTGGTAGGGCGGGTGACGTAGGGTCAGGCGGCAGGGTGGTGGTGGCTGGAGCGCAGCGGAGGCCACCGGTCCGGCCGGAGGCCGGCCCCGGCCCGCAACGCGGGCCGGATACGCTGCGGTTGGCGGGGCGCGCGGAGCGCGTGCCGCCTGGCGGTGAGCGGAGCGAGCCGTATCCGCTCCAACAGAGGAAGGGGAGGGCTCCCCCGAAGGTGTGACGTTCACCGCTCCCCCGTACAGGGCTGTGCAGCTACGTTACTCATAAGTAGCATGGGGCTGAGCGCGCGCTCAGCGCAACGCAGCAGTGCCATCCCGCATCTGGAGGAGAGCCATCGTGCCTCGTACCGTCAGGGACGTCGTCTTCGTCGACGGCGTCCGCACCCCGTTCGGCAAGGCGGGCCCGAAGGGCATCTACCACGAGACCCGCGCCGACGACCTCGTCGTGAAGGCGATCCGGGAGCTGCTGCGCCGCAACCCCGGCCTGGACCCGAAGAAGATCGACGAGGTCGCGATCGCGGCGACCACGCAGATCGGCGACCAGGGCCTGACCCTCGGCCGCACGGCCGGCATCCTCGCGGGCCTGCCGCAGTCCGTGCCCGGCTACTCGATCGACCGCATGTGCGCCGGCGCGCTGACCGCCGTGACCACCACCGCGGGTTCGATCGCGTTCGGTGCCTACGACGCCGTCATCGCCGGCGGTGTCGAGCACATGGGCCGCCACCCGATGGGCGAGGGCGTGGACCCCAACCCGCGCTTCGTCTCCGAGAAGCTGGTCGACGAGTCCGCCCTGTTCATGGGCATGACCGCTGAGAACCTGCACGACCGGTACCCGTCGATCACCAAGCTGCGCGCCGACGAGTACGCGGTGCGCTCGCAGGAGAAGGCCGCCAAGGCGTACGCCAACGGCAGGATCCAGGCCGACCTGGTGCCGATCTCGGTGCGCCGCACCAACCCGGAGGGCGGTGAGACCGGCTGGGGCCTGGTCACCGCCGACGAGCCGATGCGCCCGGGCACCACGCTGGAGAACCTGGCGAACCTGAAGACGCCGTTCCGCGTGCACGGCCGGGTCACCGCGGGCAACGCGGCCGGTCTGAACGACGGCGCCACCGCGTCGATCATCGCGAGCGAGGACTTCGCCCGCGAGAACGGCCTGCCGGTCAAGATGCGCCTGGTGTCCTACGCCTTCGCGGGCGTCGAGCCGGAGGTCATGGGCTACGGCCCGATCCCGGCCACGGAGAAGGCCCTCGCCAAGGCGGGCCTGTCCATCTCCGACATCGGCCTGTTCGAGATCAACGAGGCCTTCGCCGTCCAGGTCCTGGCCTTCCTGGAGCACTACGGCATCGCCGACGACGACGCGCGCGTCAACCAGTACGGCGGCGCCATCGCCTTCGGCCACCCGCTGGCCTCCTCCGGCGTCCGGCTGATGACCCAGCTGGCCCGCCAGTTCGAGGAGCAGCCGCACGTCCGCTACGGCCTGACCACCATGTGCGTCGGCTTCGGCATGGGCGCGACGGTCATCTGGGAGAACCCGCACTTCGAGGGGGACAAGTGAGCACCACCGCCGAGCTTCTGAAGCAGGCCTCGGACCTGTTCCCCGACGAGGTCGTCACCAGCGCGCACGTACGCCACTTCGACCTGCCCTTCGGCGCGGGCCGGTTCGCGCTGATCACGCTGGACAACGGCCTGGACCACACCAAGCCGACCACGTTCGGCCCGGCCTCGCTGGCGAACCTGAACACCGCCGTCGACCAGGTCGAGAAGGAAGCGGCCGAGGGCGCGATCGTCGGTGTCGGCATCACCGGCAAGCCGTTCATCTTCGCCGTCGGCGCCGACCTCAAGGGCGTCGAGCTGCTGAAGGAGCACGAGCACGCGCTCGCCATCGGCAAGGGCGGCCACGAGGTCTTCAAGCGGCTGTCGAAGCTGGCCGTGCCGACCTTCGCGTACTACAACGGCGCGGCCATGGGCGGCGGCGTCGAGGTCGGTCTGCACTGCTCCTACCGGACCGTCTCCGCGGCGATCCCGGCGTTCTCGCTGCCCGAGGTCTTCCTCGGCCTGGTCCCCGGCTGGGGCGGCTGCACCCTGCTGCCGAACCTGATCGGCGCCGACAAGGCCGTCTCGGTCATCATCGAGAACTCGCTGAACCAGAACAAGCAGCTCAAGGGCCGGCAGGTCTTCGACCTCGGGATCGCCGACGCGATCTTCGAGGGCGCCGACTTCCTGGAGCAGTCGCTGATCTGGACGGCCCAGGTCCTCAAGGGCGACATCACCGTCGTGCGTCCGGTGATCGACCGTGGTGAGGCCTGGGACCAGGCCGTCGCCAAGGGCCGGTTCATCGCCGACGGCAAGGTGCACGGCGCGGCCCCGGCCGCCTACCGCGCCCTGGACATCATCGCCGCCGCCAAGGACGGCGACCTCCAGCAGGGCTTCGACGCCGAGGACCAGGCCCTCGCCGACCTGATCATGGGCGGCGAACTGCGCGCCGGCATCTACGCGTTCAACCTCGTCCAGAAGCGCGGCAAGCGTCCCGCCGGCGCCCCGGACAAGAACCTGGCCCGCCCGGTCACCAAGGTCGGTGTCGTCGGCGCCGGTCTGATGGCCTCCCAGCTCGCCCTGCTGTTCCTGCGCCGCCTCGAGGTGCCGGTCGTGCTGACCGACATCGACCAGGAGCGCGTCGACAAGGGTGTGGGCTACGTCCACGCCGAGATCGACAAGCTGCTCGGCAAGGGCCGGATCAACCAGGACAAGGCCAACCGCCTCAAGGCGCTGGTCACCGGTGTGCTGGACAAGGCCGAGGGCTTCGCGGACGCGGACTTCGTCATCGAGGCCGTGTTCGAGGAGATCGGTGTCAAGCAGCAGGTGTTCGCGGAGGTCGAGGCGGTCGCCCCGGCGCACGCGATCCTCGCCACCAACACCTCCTCGCTGTCCGTGACGGAGATGGCGTCGAAGCTGAAGCACCCCGAGCGGGTCGTCGGCTTCCACTTCTTCAACCCGGTGGCCGTCCTGCCGCTGCTGGAGATCGTCCGCGGCGAGAAGACCGACGACGCCTCCCTCGCGACCGCGTTCGCCGTCGCCAAGAAGCTGAAGAAGACCGCGGTACTGGTCAAGGACGCCCCGGCGTTCGTCGTGAACCGCATCCTGACCCGCTTCATGGGCGAGATCCAGAACGTCATCGACGAGGGCACCCCGGTCGAGGTCGCCGAGAAGGCCGTCGAGCCGCTCGGTCTGCCGATGTCCCCGCTGGTGCTGCTGGAGCTGGTCGGCCCGGCGATCGGCCTGCACGTCTCCGAGACGCTGCACGGCGCGTTCCCGGACCGCTTCAAGGTCTCCCCGAACCTCAAGGCGGTCGTGGAGGCGGGCAAGCGCGGCTTCTACGTCTACGACAGCGGCAAGCCGGAGCTGGACCCGGAGGTCGCCGCGCTGCTCAAGCAGGGCGACGTGGTCCTGACCGAGGAGCAGGTGCGGGCGCGGGTGCTGGACGCGGTGGCGCAGGAGATCGGGCTCATGCTCGACGAGGGCGTCGTCGCCGAGGCCCAGGACATCGACCTGTGCCTCATCACCGGCGCCGGCTGGCCCTTCCACCTGGGCGGCATCACGCCGTACCTGGACCGCGAGGGCGTCTCCGAGCGCGTGAACGGCAAGAAGTTCCTGGCCCCGGGCGTGGCGAGCGTCCCGGCGTAACCCCGTACGACGTGTGAGGGCCCCCGCCGAGGCGGGGGCCCTTCCGCGTGCTTCAGAACCGCCGCCACGCCTCCAGGGCCAGTCCCGGCTCGTCCTTGCGCCGGGTCAGCAGGAGCTGTCCCGTCGAGGGGGACAGCGTGGCCGCCACCACCCGGCCGGCCTCGTCCGTCGCGACGGACACCAGCGCGTCCAGCGGCAGTTCGGGGCCCGACTCGCTCCACCAGGCGCCCGCCGACTCCTGCTCCGTCGGGTAGGCGGCGAAGGCAGACCCTGGTCGCTCCCGGTGGCCAGCAGGTCCGGCAGTT
>NZ_JACBWZ010000060.1 GCF_013870595.1 Streptomyces sp. WELS2
ACGTCGGGCACGGCCGAGCGGGGCGCGCACATCGTGGACCCGCACACGGGCCTGCCCGCGGATACCGACCTGGTGTCGGTGACCGTGGTGGCTCCCCGGCTGACCTGGGCGGACTGCTGGGCCACGGCCGCGTTCGCGAGGGGCTCGCGCGAAGGCCTCGCCTGGCTGGAGTCGCTGCCCGCGGTGGAGGCGCTGCTGCTCACCGCGCAGGACGAGGTGCTCTGCACCGGGGGCCTGGAGCGGTATGTGGGCTGAAGCGGAAAATCTTCCCCGCAGAAGCGATGCCTCTCGCGTCCTGCGACGTATCGCCCCAGGAGCCCGGGGCGAGGTGCTCACCAGCACGCGGCCGGGGCCCGAAAAAGGTGGCACCGCGACCCGGTGCCCGGCCGGTCGAGAGGCGGGCTGACCAGCCAGGTTCACCTGGCCTGCGGCGGCCGGGGCCGTCCCCTGGGGAAGCCCACCTCCGCTCGCTGGTCCGCGAGTATGTCCGGCTGGTGGGAGGGTGCGCACTCGGGAGGACGTCAGGTAGGCGCGATCATCCGAGAGCGATACGGCACCTGGGTCCGGGGATGGAGCTGGTGCTGCCACTCCGGTGGGCCCATCGGCCACCGGGTCGGCGGGCCGAGTTCCGTGACGACCCCGACGAGACCGCGGAACGCGCAGTTTCCGCGCTGTTGGAGTGGCGGGAGTGGTGGGAGCGAACGTCCCGGCGCTTGGCCGAACTGGCGCCGCCGCCGGACGCCTCGCCCGAAGACCGCAGCCGGCACTTGGTACCCGACTGGGACCGCTGCGCTGGGACTTCTACTGGCTCTCCCTGCTGGGGGACTTCGACGAGGACGCGACGCCGGGCTCGGGCGGTACGTGGACATGTCCTCCGGTTGGGCACATGACTACGGGAGCCGGTTCGGGAGTGAGTGGGATCCCGTCCGGGTGAGGTGTGACTCTAGGCCAACGATGTCCCCCTAATGCCCGGTTCCCGCGACTTCCGAGTCGCCACGCGGACGATCCTGGGCGAATGTGAAGGGGCACGATCGTCCTTGTGGGGCGTACGCGCCGCTGGAGGAATTTCGTCGACCAACGGGAGACCACCATGCAGGTCACTCTCCGCAGCCGCTGTGGCCGTGCGCTCGCCGCAGGCGCCCTCTCCGCCGCGCTGGTGCCGGCCGGATCGGCCGGAGCCTTCGCCGCCGGCAACACGCTGATGCCGACGCACCGAGTGCGACACACAGCAAGACGCCGGCGACCAAGTTATCGATCACGATCAAGGCCAGCCACACGCCGGTCAGGGCTGGGCAGAGCGTCGCGCCCCCCGGTCAGCCCAACAGGCTGAAACCCGGCACGAAACCGGCCCCGCAGCACCTGCGCAACAGCATGGGGACCACGCTGAACTCGAGCACCACGGTGACGAAGGGCCACACCTACGCGCTGACCGGCAAGCCGAGCACCACGGGCACGCAGGACCTCCGGGTGTCGACGTCCGGCGCGACGCACTCCCCCGCACTGGCCGTCAAGGTGTCCTGACCGAAGCCGGGGCCCGCAGCGCAAGCCGCAGTCCCCGCGACAGCGTGTCGAGGGCCACCGGAGCTCGCCCGCGATCTCCGGCCGCTCCCGCTCCCATGCGTAGCACGGGTCGAAGCTGCTGGTTGCGCAACCTCGTGCGATTCCGGCCCGCATCATCAGGGGCTCCCGCGTCGCCCCTGCCGTCATGCGCAAGGTCATCGGCGAGATCCGCAACGGATCCATGATGAACATGCGCTCCAAGTACGCGGACACGGCTGCCGACCCGCCCGACTTCCTCCACGAACTCGACCGGCGCGATTGCGCGCGGTGACCATCAGGGAGCTGCTGAGCTGATGCATCCCACGACCATTGGCCGCCTGCTGATCACCGGCGCCGCCCTCGCCGCGCTCGCCGGCTGCAACAGCGCGATACCCCACAAGGACGAGGCCTTCGCCTCCAGGGCCCCCGCCGACCCCGCCGAGCAGCAGAAGATCCGGGGTCTGAGGGGCATGCCACCCGTGCTCGACCCGAAGGACCTCTACGCGGCCGACCGCCCGGACCAGCTCTCGCCGACGGTGAAGGACTTCCCGTCCCGCGTGTACGTCCCCAACACCAACTCCGACACGGTGTCGGTCATCGACCCGAAGACGTACAAGGTCATCGAGACGATCCCGGTCGGCAGGCAGCCGCAGCACGTGGTGCCGTCCTGGGACCTGAAGACGCTGTGGGTCAACAACGACCTGGGCAACTCGCTCACTCCCATAGACCCGAGGACCGGCAAGGCGGGCAAGCCGGTGCCCGTGCACGACCCGTACAACCTGTACTTCACGCCCAACGGCAAGTACGCGGTCGTGATGGCCTCCAGCGACCGGCAACTGGTCTTCCGCGACGCCCACACCATGAAGACGGTCAAGGCTCTCCCGGTCGGCTGCTACGGCGTCAACCATGCCGACTTCTCCATGGACGGTCGCTACTTCATCGTCTCCTGCGAGTTCAGCGGCGAGCTGCTCAAGGTCGACACCGAGAGGATGGCGGTCACCGGCCGGCAGAAGCTGCCCCTCGACGGTGCCATGCCGCAGGATGTGAAGATCTCCCCGGATGGCAAGAAGTTCTACATCGCCGACATGATGGCCGACGGTCTGTGGGTCCTGGACGGCGACACCTTCTCCAAGCCGTCCCTCCTGCCCACCGGAAAGGGCACACACGGCCTGTACGTCAGCCGTGACTCCCGCGAGATGTACATCTCCAACCGGGGCGAGGGCACCATCTCCGTGTTCGACTTCAAGCAGGACCGGCTGACCAAGAAGTGGCGCCTGCCGGACGGTGGCAGCCCCGACATGGGCGGCATCTCCGCGGACGGCAAGGTCCTGTGGCTGTCCGGCCGCTACAACTCCGAGGTGTACGCCATCGACACCGCCACCGGCGCACAGCTCGCCCGCATCAGGGTGGGCAGCGGCCCGCACGGCCTCGCCGTCTATCCGCAGCCGGGCCGCTACTCGCTGGGTCACACGGGCGTCTTCCGCTGATGCAAGGGCGCGCTGAACCGCCACCGGATGCGCCATGAACCGCGGTCGTGCCCGGGGGGAACCGGTCGCGCGCCTCCCCCGCGAGGAGTCACCACGTACGCTGGAGAACGACCGCACGTCTCCTGTCCCCGCCCGAGGCAGACGGGAGTATCGATGCAGGTGGCGGCGGTCCGAGCGGTCCACGCCGATACGAACCCGGCCATCGGCGATCGCCCGGCCGTGAGGCCCTGCGGTCGGAAAGGGGGCGCCGTGAGGACCTGGCTGTTCCCGGGCCCGGCGGGCACCGCCGGGGTGTGCCGAACCCCACGGCCGGTGAATGAACGCCGGCCCGGCGTCGTAGGCCGTAGTGACAGGTGCCCGGCCACCACGGTGACAGGTGGGGGCCGCCCTCCTGCCACGCCTCGGCCGAACGCGGTCCGGCATCCCAGCGCGGTGGACTCATGACCAGCGCCGGGACGTTCCGCACCGCCGGGCTGACGACGCTGACCGGCTGGCCGTTCCTGGCTCTGCTGTGCGCGTTCGCGATCGCGTTGATCACCGTGACGATGAGGATGTGGAACCGCTGGCCGACGGGCTGGGCGCCGGTGTTGCGGCTGGGTTGCCTGTTGTTGCTGATGGCGGCGGGGGCCCTGGTGACGGCTGATGTCGTCAACCGCGAGTTCGGTTTCTACAGCTCGTTCGACGACCTTCTCGGCCGACTGCCGCCCGTCACCACGACGCCCTGCTCCGCCGGCGCCGGTCGGCCGCCCGCGGCGCCGGCGCACGGACGCCTCGAACATGTCCGGCTGGCCGGTTCCGTCTCCGGCATCTCGCGCGACGCGTTGGTCTACCTCCCGGCCGTCTACGCATCACCGGCTGCGGCCCACAGCCACTTCCCGGTGATCGAACTGTTCCACGGGTACCCGGGCGGCCCCGGCGCATGGCAGCGCCACCTGAACCTGACGGCCGTGCTGGACCGGGAAATCGCCGCGCGCTGCATACCGCCGGTGATCGTCGTCGTCCCGACGGACAGCGATGCGGGACACGACGGCGAGTGCGTGGACGCCGTCAGCGGCCGACGCGACGAGACCTATCTGGCGGTGGACGTACCAGCACAGCTGGCAGCCCGTTACCGGGTCTCCACCACGCCCCGGAGCTGGGCGGCGATGGGGTACTCCACCGGCGGGTTCTGTGCCGTCAACATCGCCTTCCACCACCCGGCACGGTACGCGGCCGCCGCTGCTCTGTCCGGATACTTCACCCCGGTCACCGACGCCTCCACCGGGAACCTCTACCGGGGCAGGCACGACGTGCGGCAGTGGAACAATCCGCAGTGGCAGGCCGCACACCGGCACATCGACGTGCCCCTGTACGTCGTGGCGGGACGAGCCGACCCCGAGGCACAGCGCGCCATCGACCATCTGAAGGCGGCCGCCCGGGGCCGCGTTCCCCTCACCACAGGGGACGCCCCGGCGGGCGGACACAACTTCACCGTGTGGTCCAAAGCATGCCCGGCCGCGTTCGACTGGCTCGCCGGCCACCTCCCGGTGTCCCTGTCCCTGCTCGCACCTCCATCCCAAGACCTGGGTGGGTGAGCCATGGGAACCCCGACAGGCACTCACCGGAGAACCCGCGCCTCCGGGCTCGGCGCAGTCCTCGGAATGATCGGCGCGCTCGCCTACAGCTCGTTCGTGCTGGAAGCCTTCCTCCACACGGGCCTCAGTCCGCTGCGCTCGTATGTCAGCGAATTGTCCGTCGCCGGCAGGCCGTACATGTTCCTCTTCCGCGCGGGTGACATCATCGCAGGCTGCGGCCTCCTGGCCTTGGCCATGGCCCTCGCCCGGCGCCTACCGTCCATTCACCCGCGCGCCAGTGGATGCGTGGCGCTGGCCGTCACCGCGGCGGCCTCGATCGGCGACGGCCTGTGGCCCATGCCCTGCGCCCCGTCCGTCGACCCGGTCTGTCGTGCGACCGACAGCACCAACCTGTTCCAGCAGCTCGGCCAGATCCACACCCTGTCGAGTCTGGCGGAATTCACCGGCGCGATTCTCGCCATGCTCCTGCTGAGCAAGGTCCTTCAGCACGCCGACCACCGCCGCCGGGCCCGTTGGAGCCTCACCGCAGGCATCGCCACCGCCGCACTCGGAGCCCTGGAGATCGCCATGGTGCTCACCGGGGTGCGCTGGGTCGGCCTGCCCGAACGCGCACAGGTCCTGCTGGTCTCGGCCTGGTGCGCCGCCATGGCACGCCTCCTCACGGGCACACCCCCGGTGCCGACACCTCCGCGTGATCCGACGGCCGTTCTCCAGGCCGAGTCCCTCACCCGCCTCCGCCGCGTCAACCCCGGCCGATCGTGGACGCGGCATGCGTCCGTCACATGGTCGGCAGGCCGCCGGGCTCCCGCAAGGGTGTGGTCTGGGGCCGGGCCCGCATCTGTGACCCCGCCCGGTGAGAATCGGCGGTCAGCCCAGGGCCGACCGCGCGCCTCGCCTCGGAAGCATCGGCAGCATCGGCAGGCTGCCCGATAGGTGGGCATTCCAACGACAGTGCCACGCTCGCCTGCGGGAATTGCCCCGGCCCACCATCGCCGCGATCACGCTGCTGTGGAAGTTCGGCGCCAACCCGGTGCTGTCCTTCTGGCTCGCCTACATCCTGACCCGTCCGCTGGGCGCCAACATCGGCGACTGGCTCGCCTCCCCCAAGGCCGCCCAGAACCCGGGCGACCCGACCGGTCTCGACCTGGGCACGTTCACCACCAGCCTTGTTTTCCTCGGCCTGATCCTGGCGACGGTGATCTATCTGACGGTGACGCGCTCGGATGTGACCGAGACCCACGAGGCGACCCACCCCGCACAAGCCGGCGGCGACCCACGCAAGGAGCGCGTCGCTCTGGCCGGCTTCGGACTGCTCGCCGTCGCCACCGCGGGCCTGCTGGTCTGGGCACACGGCCAGCCGCACGTCGGCCCGGCGCCGGAGGAGGACAACACCTCCGCCGTCCATATGGCGCCCGGCGAAGCGGTGAAGAAGTTCCCGCCCGCCAAGGTCGCCGTGCTGAAGACTCTCGCGTCCACGTCGCTCGAGGACGCACGCTCGGGGAACGCGACCGGGGCCCACGCGGCCGCCCAAGGCCGCGTGACCTGTGGGACGCCGACCAGGCGTCGCTGCAGCCGCTGGACCAGACCGGCTGGACCTCCATCGACGCCCGGATGGACAAGGTGCTCAAGACCTTCGGCATCGATCACTCGAACCCGCCGATGCCGCCTGCGCAACAGGAGAAGGAACTGAACGCCCTCCTGACCGACATGGGCTGACGCCGACGAGTCGCGGGCAGCGCAGGCATGTCCGCGGATTCCCGCGGTGCGGTCGAAGCCGGCGTCAATGACTCCGACCGCCCCGCTGTCGTTCCAGACTCATCGGTCGCGGTGGCGGCGGATACGCCAGAAGCGGGACCCTGCGACCGCTCGCACCCGGGCCCTTCACCCGTGCCTGCGCCGGCGCCGGCGCCGACCTTCGTGCACAGCACCTTGATGATCCGGAAGCAGGCGGTGACCTCGGGGATCGGAGAGTTCGTAGGTCGTGGCCAGGACGTTGCCAGCGGTTGCCTGAACGCATTCTGACTGCCGCGCGGCTTCCCCGGCCCGCCGGGTCCGGCCTGCTCACCATGGTGCCATGCACTCCCGCGCCGCGTCCTGGCTGCGGCACCGGCTCGGCCGCGCCGTCGTCCTCGTCTACGCCCTCGCCCTGCTCCTGCCCGCACCTGGCCTGTGGCTGCGCCGCCCCCATCCCCTGCCGCCGACGCACCTGACAGTGCACACCGCACCGCTCCTGCTGTCCCTGGTCCTGTTCTCGGCCGGGCTCCAGGTCCCCGTCCGCGCGCTCGGTGCCCTGCTGCGGCATCCGAAGGCCCTGTTCGCCGGTCTCGTGCTGCACCTGGCGATCCCACTGACGGTCGTGCCGTTCGTCGCCTTCCTCCTCCGGCGCACCCCGGACACCGACGGCGGCAGCGGACTGCTCACCGCGATGATCCTCGTCGTGGCGATGCCCGTGGCCGCCGGGGCGACCGTGTGGGCCGACAAGGGCGGAGGAGACCAGCCGACGATGGTGGGCCTCGTCCTGGCCTCCACCCTCCTCAGTCCGCTGACCACTCCCCTGCTGCTGGCGACGCTGTCGCCTCTGCTCAGCGGTGGCTACGCGCACACCCTCGCGGCCACCGGCAGACTGGCGGGAGGCGGATTCGCCCTCACCTCCGTGGTCCTTCCCTGCGCGGCGGGCCTGCTGGGCGCACTCGTTCTGTCCACACGACGGCTGGGCCGCCTGGTCGCCGCGGTGGCACCGTCGGCCTTGGCCGGTTCCCTGGTGCTGACCTACGTCAACGCCAGCGGCGCCCTCGGATCCGTCCTCACCCGGCCACGACCGCTGCTGTTCGCCGCGGCCCTGGCCGTGGCCGCACTGGTCTGCCTGCTCTCCTTCGTCCTCGGCGGGGTCGCCGCCCGCGTCCTGCGGCTGGAGGCGGGCACCGCGTCGTCGCTGACGCTCGCCTGCGGGATGAACAACAGCAGCGCGAGCGCGGTGCTGATCACCGCGTCCCTGCCCGGCAAACCCCACCTGCTGCTGCCGGTGCTGGCCTACGGGCTGCTGCAGAAGTCCGCCGCGAACCGGATCGTCACCCGCCTGCGACCGGCTCCCACCACCGCAGGCGCCTGAACGGTCCTCAGCCGCCGTACCACGGACACGGACTCGGCGCGCGGGACGGCGGAACCGACGGACGGCACAGCAGGGGGCCGAACGTACACGGCACCGGAACAGACGGACGTGGCGCGAGAGCAGAGGGAGGGCCATGCGCCAGACGATCCTGCTCATCAAGGACGATCACGCCCTGCACGACGTGCTGATGCGCGGACTGCGCGACGAGGACTTCGACGTCGTCAGCCCGCTTCTGACCAACGCCTGCCGATGCGCCCGCTCCAGGATCGCGTTCCCGCCTACCGCGCACCCGACGGCGCGCGGATCGCGGCCCGACGGACACGGCGGAGTGGGCCTGGGTCTGCCGTCGGCGCGACGTCCGGCCCGCGCCGCCGGCGGGGAGGTGACGTACGACCCCGGACACACTCCCGGGGGCACGGTTCGTGATCAGCCTGCCTGCCGGGTGACCGCGCCCCACTCGACGCCACCGGAGCGTCACGGCGTGATGTCACGCTGGATGTCCTTGCGGGAGACGGCGAGGTAGCCGACGAAGCCGAGGATCGCCACGGTCCAGGACAGCGTGACCGGTCCCAGGCCCAGGTCGAGTCCGCCCCTGCCGTGGCCGACGGCCATCCAGTCGGCGACGGAGGCGCCGAGCGGGCGGGTGATGACGTACGCGGCCCAGAACGCGGCGACCGCGTTCAGGCTCCCCCACCGGTGGGCGACGGCCGGGACAGCGATGGCGGCGGCGTACAGCACGACGGAGCCCAGGTAGCCGAGGCCGACCGTGGCGGTGAGGTCGCCCGCGGCGGTGCCCAGCGCGAACGTGGCCAGCACGGCGGCCCAGTAGAAGGTCTCACGGCGCCGGGTATGGATGCTGTGGATGGACAGTGTGCCCTCGCTGCGGTGCCAGAGGGCGAAGACGGCGGCCAGCGCGGCCATGAAGAACGGAGTCGAGAGCGTGTACGGCACGCCGAGGCCGACGTGCAGGACATCGGCGGCCATCGTGCCGAACACGCTGACCATGACGATCGCCGTCCAGTAGATCCAGGCCACGTACCGGCGGACGGCGAACTGCACCGCCAGAGCGGCCACCAGGGCGATGCCGCCGAGGCCGACAGCCGGGATCGGGCCGAGCAGGTGGGCGAGGAAGTCGGACGCCGTCTCGCCCATCCCGGTGGTCAACACCTTGATGATCCAGAAGTAGACGGTCACCTCCGGCACCTTGCTTGCCGCGTGACGGATGTGGCCGGCGGGCCGGTTGTGAGTGAGGTGATCAGTCGACATGGCAGGCACCATGACATGGTGCCCGGCCCTCGCTCCAGACCCCTTTGCCAAGGTTTGGGCGCTCCCGGTACGGGAGTTGCCCGAGGCTCCGCCGAACCTGAACGCGACCTGAACACAGAGGCCGATGCCCTGGTCAGGAGCGTGCGGCCAGTGATATCGGCTGTCTCCGGCATCGGCCCGGCGACTGAAATCCAGGACGCCGCAGTCGGCCGGCCCGAACCGACGCAGCCGCCGCGGCTGGTCACCGGCGAGGTCACACACCGCCCGCCCAGGCCGGCCGGTTCCACGGTCGTCCATCCTGCCGTCCCCGTCCCCGTTCTCGTTCTCGTTCCGCGCCTCGCCAAGCCGTGCCTCGGAGGCGGGACGGCCTCCGAGGCACGGTGCTCACGACGGCCGGACCGCGGGCGAAGCGGTCACGGTACGAGCTTCAGCAGGCGGTTGGGCGAGCCCGAGCCGGCGCCGGTGACCTTGCCTGTCGTCGCCCCGTTCACCAGGGCCGTGGCGACCTCGGCCGGTGTGGCGGAGGTGTGGCCGGCCAGGTAGACCGCGGCGGCTCCGGCGACGTGCGGGGTCGCCATGGAGGTGCCGGAGATCGTGTTGGTCGCGGTGTCGCCGGTGTTCCAGCCGGCCGTGATGGAGGATCCCGGGGCGAAGACGTCCAGCACGGAGCCGTAGTTGGAGTAGCTCGCCCGGGCGTCGGTGCTGGTCGTCGCGCCGACGGTGATGGCCTCGGCAACCCGGGCCGGGGAGTACGAGGAGGCGTTGGCGTTGCTGTTGCCGGCGGCCACCGCGTATGTCACCCCGCTCGCGATGGAGGCGCGCACGGCCGCGTCCAGCGTGGTGGAGGCACCGCCGCCGAGCGACAGGTTGGCGACGGAGGGGCCGGAGTGGTTCCGGGTCACCCAGTCGATGCCGGCGATGACTCCGGCGGTGGTCCCGGAACCGTTGTTGTCCAGTACCCGCACGGCGACGATCTTCGCCTTCTTGGCCACGCCGTAGGTGGAGCCGGCGATGGTGGTGGCCACGTGGGTCCCGTGGCCGTTGCCGTCCGCGGCGTCGGTGTCACCGTCGACGGCGTCGTAGCCGTAGGAGGCGCGGCCGCTGATCTGCTGGTGCGTGATGCGTACGCCGGTGTCGATGACGTAGGCGGTCACACCGCTGCCGGCGCTGTCCGGGTAGGTGTAGGTGCCGGACAGGGGCAGGGAGGGCTGGTCGATGCGGTCGAGGCCCCACGGCGCGCTGGACTGCGTGGTGTCGGCGACGGTGACCCGCTGGTTCTGCTCGACGGCCGCCACCGCCGGGTCGGCGGCCAGGCGCTCGGCCTCCGTCGCGGAGAGCGTGGCGGCGTAGCCGTTCAGCGCGCTGCCGAACGTCTTGGTCACGCTGCCTCCGTACTCCTTGACCAGGTTCCTGCCCGTGCTCGAGGAGGCCTTGAATCCGGCGTCCTTTTGGAGCGTCACGATGTAGCTGTCCCGGACCGCCGTGGGCGAGCCGGCACCGATCACCTTGCCCACGGCCGGAGCGGCCTGGGCGGGGACGGCGGCGAGGCCGCCGGCCAGGGTGGTCGCCGCGATCGCGGCGGTCGCGACGAACCGTATTCTCTTGCTCCGCAGTTGTGCCATTACGAGGGATTCCTCCTCTTGGCGGCGCGCACGGGTGGGGCGCGCGTCCGTGGGGGCGGGTGCGCGTGATCGCGCACCCCTGCCGAGGCGGGGGCGTGGAGTCCCGCTCGGGCTGTGATCGAGAGTCGCCGATAACAACCGCCAGTCACAAGGCAGTTGACGAACCATCAATAAACCTGCCATGCGCACGACATAACGTTGGATGCGTGGCAGGGTGGGGTTGACCATGCTCTTCCCGGTTGCCGCCCTGCTCACTCGAACGCGGACGCCGCCTCGCGGAGCGCGGTGGCCACCGCTTCCGGGGAGTCGGGGCCCGGCGGTCCGGGCCGGTACGTCACCGACCTCAGCCGTCCGGTGAACCGGAAGGTGCGGTGGCGTTCGTACAGGGGCCAGGAGACGGGCGACTTGCGGTCGACGCCGATGCTGATGCCCTGGAAGGGGGCCATGCCGATGAGCTGGTGCACGCTGTCGGACACGGCCCGTTCGGTCCCGTCGACGACCAGCGTGAACCGCCAGCGCAGGCCTTCCTCGGCGGTGGCGCTCAGCAGGACGTGGTGCGGACCCGTCGCCAGGAGACCGGCGTCCGTTTCGTGCAGGACGCCGTACTCGTTGTAGGCGAGGCGCAGCCGTCCGTCCTCGACGTACAGGCTGTAGCCGCCTCCCTGGTCGCCGTGGGAGACGAGGACGCCTTCACCGGTCTCGTCGAGCAGGACCTCGATGTCGAAGGACCGCAGGGAGATCAGCCGGGAAGAGCGGTAGCGCTCCAGTTCCGGCGTGCCGGGCAGCAGTGTGAGCGGCCGGGCGAGCCTCCGTTCGGCGGGGTTGCGGCGGGCGAGGGCTCCACTGCCGTCCGGCAGCGGGAAGACACCGTTGCGCCAGGCCGCCTCTTCCCAGGCCGCCGACAGTTCCTTGACGAGGTCCGGGCGCTCGGCGGCGAGGTCGTGGATCTCGGTGGGGTCGGTGCGGATGTCGTACAGCGCCCATTCGGAGTCGTCGTAAGGCGTGCCGGGCCGGTGCAGGGTGACGAGTTTGTGGCCGTCGCGGTAGTGGCTCCGGTTGCCGCTCATCTCGCAGTACTGCTCGTGGTGGGTGGAGTCGTGGGCGGCGTCGGACAGGACGGGGGCGAAGCTCGTGCCGTCCGGTTCCTGGAGGGTGCGGCCGCGCCGGGTGCCGGGGCGTCGCAGTCCGGCCAGCTCCAGGAGCGTGGGCGCGATGTCGGTGACGTACTGGTACTGCGGGCGCAGGCCCGGTGCGAGCCGTCCTTCCCGGGCGCCGTCGGGCCAGGACAGCAGGAACGGCACGCGTACGCCGCCGGCGTAGGTGTGGCCCTTGTAGAGGCGGAACGGCGTATTGGAGGCCATGCCCCAGCCGCGCGGGTAGTGGACGAGGCTGCGGGGGCCGCCGATCAGCTCGGGGGCGCGGTCGACGTCGGGCGTCCAGTCGTCCGGCAGCCCCGGGTGGTGGACGAAGCGGCTGAAGTAGGAGCGGGTGCCCTCGGCGCCGCCCTCTCCGGTCCCGCCGTTGTCGGAGGTGAAGACGATGATGGTGTTGTCGAGTTCCCCGAGCGCGTCGAGGGTGTCGGTGAGGCGGCCGAGGTTCTGGTCGATGTTGTCGACGAGCGCCGCGTACACCTCCATGTAACGGGCGTAGAGCCGGCGCTGCTCCTCGGTGAGGCTTTCCCAGGCCGGTACGTCGAGGCCTGCCTCGCTGTTGCGAACGGGCAGTTCCGTGCCGGGCGGGAAGAGGCCGGCGGCCTTCTGTGCGGCGAAGCGCCGTTCGCGCAACGCGTCCCAGCCGTCGTCGTAGCGTCCGCGGTGGTGGTCGATGTCCTCGGCCTTGGCCTGGAGCGGCCCGTGGACGGCGTTGTGGGCGAGGTACAGGAAGAAGGGCTTGTCCTGGTCGTGGGCGCGCAGCGACTTGACCATGGCGATCGCCTGGTCCGTGATGTCGTCGGTGTAGTAGTAGTCGTCGGGGAACTCGTCGATGTCGAGCGGGCTGTTGTCCCGGACGAGCTGGTGCGGGTGGAAGAGGCTGGTCAAGCCCTCCAGTACGCCGTAGTACTGGTCGAAGCCCTTCTGGAGCGGCCAGCCGGCGCGGTCGTTCGCCGCGTTGGACGCGGAGTCGCGCACCAGGTGCCACTTGCCGACGGCGTAGGTGGCGTATCCGGCGTCGCGGAGCAGTTCGGCGAGCGTGGGGATGTCGTCGGCGATCTGCATGCCGTATCCGGGGAAGCCCGGGTCGGAGTTGGCGACCATGGCGTAGCCGACGCGGTGCGGGTTGAGACCCGTGAGCAACGCCGCCCGTGCCGGGGAGCACAGCGGCATGGTGTGGTAGTTGGTCAGCCGAACTCCGCCGTCGGCGAGGCGGTCGAGGACGGGCGTGGGGATCTCCGAGCCGAACGGGCCTATGTCGCTGTACCCCATGTCGTCGACGAGGACGACGACGATGTTCGGTGCCTTCCCGGTGGGGGCGGGTGCGGGCCAGGCCGGTTCGGACTCGGCGAAGGTCCGGCCGACGCGGCCGGGGAAACCCTCGTACGGGTCGCGTCGGGTGGCGCTGCTCGTCATCGGCGGCACGGTGTTCGCGGTCACCGCCGGCGGCGACGACGAGGGCGGCGGCGAGAAGCCCGTCGCCCACGGCAGCGACGGCCCCGCTCACTCCCCGACCCCCTCGCCGACGGCCTCCGGCGGCGCGGACCCGGACCACCTCAACGACGGTCGCGGCCCCGGCGAGGCCAAGGTCCTCTGGTACGCGCCCGCCCCCGACGCCCCGGCCTCCGGCGCCGACGCGCCCGGCATGTGGATCAGCGGCGACACCGCGGTGAAGGCGGCCTACAAGCAGGTCTTCGCCTTCGGCACCGCGGACGGCCACACCGCCTGGGGGCCGGTCTCCCTCCCGCAGAAGATCTGCGCGGTCACCCCGCACAAGTCGGCCGACGACAAGGTCGTCGTGGCGTACATGAGCGGCGCCGGCGAGCACGCCAAGTGCAACCAGCTCCAGCAGCTCGACCTGCGCACCGGCGAGAAGGGCTGGAGCGGCGAGGTCGCCGACGGCGGCCTGTTCGACAGCGCCCTCACCATCGAGCTGACGGTCGGCGGCAGGACGCTGATGGTGGGCCGTTCGCAGTCGGGCACGGCGTACGACATCGACAGCGGCAAGAAGCTGTACGACAAGAAGCGGTACGGCCCGGCCTGCTTCCCGGCCGCCTACGCGGGCGGCACCGACCGGCTGATCCAGGTGTCCTCCTGCGGCGTCGGCGGCTCCGAGGAGCACGAGGAGATCCAGGAGCTGGACCCGGCGAACGGCACCGTGCGCTGGACGCAGAAGCTCAAGAAGGGCTGGGAGGTCAGCCGCACCTACTCGGTCGACCCCCTCGTGGTCTATCTGACCAACCGCGAGAAGAAGACCTGGAACATCTCCGTCATCGCCGATGACGGCAGGATCCGGTCGCAGGTCGTGGTGGACGAGAAGTTCGCTCCCCGCTGCGGCTGGGCGGTCCTGGAGCGCGAGTTGCAGGGCTGCCAGGGCGTCGCGGTCGACGGCGACACGCTCTACCTGCCCACCGACGCCACCGTCAGCGCCAACGAGATCGTGGCCGTCGGCCTCGCCGACGGCAAGGAGAAGTGGCGGGTGAAGTCCCCGGGCGACCGGCCGATGTACCCGCTGAAGACCGAGGGCGGCAAGCTCATCGCGTATGTGCAGCCGTCGTACGACAGCGGCGGTCAGGTGGTGTCGGTGCCGACGGCCGGCTCCTCCCACCGGACGAGCGCGCTGCTGCGCAACCCGCGGGGCGCCGCCGATGTCGAGGGCACCTTCTACGACGGCGTCCTGGACTGGACCGGCGGGCGGCTGTTCATCTCCGCCGACCGGCTGTCCGGCGACGACGACTCCAAGGAGAAGCTGATCATGGCCTTCGGCGACTGAGCCGGGCCCCGGCTCCCGTCCTCCCGCGTCCCCTTTCGCCGTCCGCCCAGCGCCACCGAGGTACCCGTCGCCATGACCCAGCCGCCCCCGCCACCCAACCAGCCGCCACAGCCCCCGCAGCCGGGCTACGGCTATCCGCCGCAGCCCCCACAGCCGGGCTACGGCTATCCGCCGCCCCCGCCGGGACCCGGTTACGGCCCGCCCGGCGCGCAGCCGGGTCCGTACGCCCCGCAGCCGCCGACCCAGCCGGCCCAGCCCCCGGCGTACGGCGCGCAGCCGCCCGCCGGCTACGGCCCCCAGCCGCACAACCCCTACGCCCGGCCCACCCAGCCCATGCAGGGCGCGGGGGCGGGCTACGGCTATCCGGGGCAGGCGCAGCCGCCGACCGTGCCGATGACGCCCCGACCGGTGCCGGGCGGAGGCCGGCGGAACACCACCGTGTTCATCGTGGTGGCGGCGGTCGTCGCCATCGCGCTGATCATCGGCGGCGGCATCTGGTACGCCGGTTCCGCCGGGGACGACGGCCACTCCCACGACCCCGTCTCCTCCGCCGGCCAGACGGGCGGCACCAGCGGCGGCTCCGTGGGCGGGGGCGGCGGTGGCGGCAAGGAGAGGGTGCCGGCCGACCCGGCCGCCAAGGTGCTGTTCAAGGTGGAGCTGCCCACGACGGACGACACGGTCGTCACCTCCGGCTCCTGGCTGACCGACACGGTGTACGCCAAGAGCGGCATCGCGGAGATCACGGGATACGACCCGGTCCGGGGCACCAGGCTGTGGACGGTCAAGCTGCCCGGCCCGATCTGCGCGGCCAGCGATCACGTGAACGAGGACGGCCGGACGGCGGTCACCTTCCAGCCGAAGATGCCCCCGAAGGACTCCTCCGCGGGGTGCAGCCAGGTCGCCGCGATCGACCTCGCCGCGGGGAAGCGGCTGTGGACCAAGACCATCAACTCCGGTGACTACCCGGTCACCTTCCAGAACGTGACGGTCGCCCAGCACACGGTCGCGGTCGGCAGCTCCGACGGCGGTGCCGCGTTCGACATCGACTCCGGCAAGGCGCTGTGGCAGCCCAAGGCGGGCGACGCCTGCTCCGACGCCGGGTACGGCGGCGGCGCCCGGCTGGTAGCGGTGCGCAAGTGCGGTGTGTCCGACAGCCGGAAGCTGCACATCCAGAACATCGACCCGAAGACCGGCAAGGTGATCTCCGAGTACCGGATGCCCGACGGCGTCGAGTACGCGTCCGTCGTCTCCACCGACCCGCTGGTGGTCGCCGCCGACGTCGGCGACGCCGCGGGCGACGGCAGCGGCGTCTCGGACTACTTCTCCATCGACGACAGGACCGGCAGGCTGCTCGCCCGGATCCCCGCGCCCGGCGACACCTACGGGGGCCGCTGCGACGGCATCACCCGCGTCGAGGGCTGCAACCAGGTCGTCGCCGGCAACGGCAGGCTGTACCTGATGACCGAGCCGCACGACGGGCAGGCCGAGTACAGCAGGACGAACGAGATCGTCGCCTTCGACCTGCGCACCGGCAAGCCGACCGGGCAGCGCGCCGAGGCCGGCGACGGCTACACCCTCTCCCCGCTGCGCATGGACGGCGGCAACCTGCTGGCCTACAACGCGCCGCCGTACAACAAGGGCGGCCAGGTCGTCAGCATCGACGGCGGCAGCTTCAAGGTGACCAAGCTGCTGGAGAACCCCGCCGAGCGCAGCGTGCACACGGCGGAGACCAGTCTGCTGCCCGAGTACGCCGAGGTGCTCTTCGGCAAGGGCCGCCTGTACATGTCGGCCCAGTTCGCCCACAAGCGCGACCGGACGTACGACCAGGAGTACCTGGTGATGGCGTTCGGCACGGACGGCTGACCGGCCTCCGGCGCCGTCGCCGCACTCGCCCGAACGAGTGAACTCCCCAGTGGTGCCCCGGATTTCATCGATCCGGGGCACTTCTCTTCGGGAGGGGCAGCGCGACGTCGAACAAGCGTGTAGCTTCCGGGGGCATGAAGCGCGGGGGGTGCCGGGGGGACTGGGGGGTTGCTCAATGGGAGTGCGGCTCGTGGTCGTCGACGACCATCGCCTGCTCGCGGAGGCGCTGGCGTCGGCGCTCAA
>NZ_JACBWZ010000600.1 GCF_013870595.1 Streptomyces sp. WELS2
GCGGCGTTCCTTTCCGTGCCCGGGGTCCGGCGCTCTTCTCGCGGTCGGGTCCGCGCCCAGGGACGCCGGTGCGGTCGGGTGAGTCGAAACCCGGGATCGGGGAACCGGAAGTGGTGCCCTCACCCATGAGGGGGAGGGCGGGTGCCCGGGCGCCCGGCTTTCTCACCGGAAGAGGACCATGATGGCGCACGAAGAGGACGACGGGCGCACCGGCGGCGACGGCGTCACACGCCGCCGTCCGCTGCGTGAGCGGCATGTCGAGGAGACGGTCGAGGTCGCGGTACCGGTCCGCACGGCCTACAACCAGTGGACGCAGTTCAAGACGTTCCCGCGCTTCTCGGCCCTGGTGCGCGGCGTCGAGCAGGTCAGACCCACCGTCACCGCGTGGACCATCGGCTACGGCCCGCTGCGCCACCGCTTCCTGGTCGAGATCGTGGAGCAGGACCCCGACGCCTACCTGGCCTGGCGTGGTCTGGAGCAGCGCCCCACCCACGAGGGCGAGGTCGAGTTCAGGGCCACGGGGTCCGGCGGCACGGCGATCACGGTCCGGATGCTGCTGCGGCCGCACGGGGCCGGGAAGGTCCTCACCCGCTCCCCCGGGGTCACGGGGCTGGCCGCCCGGCTGGTGCGCGCCGAACTGGTCGACTTCAAGCACTTCATCGAAGGGCTCGGCCAGGAGGGCGGCGCCTGGCGCGGCACCATCCGCAACGGCCGCGTCCAGCACGACACCCCGGAACCGCCCAGGAGCCGTGTCGCCCAGTGGCCCGTCGGCTGACCCGCCCACCCGCACACGGCAAGAGAAAGGCCAAGCGATGCAGAACCCGCCCGGTCAGGAGCCGGAGACCGCCCTCTCCGTGACACCGCCGAAGAAGTGGGCGGCCGGGGTCCCCGCCGTCGTGCACGCGCTGGAGTACTCCCTGGAGCAGACCTCCCCGCGCAAGACCGGGGTCGACCTGCTCACCATGAACCAGGTGGGCGGGACCGACTGCCCCGGCTGCGCGTGGGCCGACCCCGCCCCGGGCCGGCGCCATCGCAACGAGTACTGCGAGAACGGCGCCAAGCACATCAACGACGAGGCCACGACGCGCCGGGTCACCGCCGGCTTCTTCCGCGAGCACAGCGTGTCCGATCTGGCCGGCCGTTCCGACATGTGGCTCAACCAGCAGGGCCGGCTCACCGAGCCGATGATCAAACGGCCCGGATCGGACCACTACGAGCCCATCGGCTGGAACGACGCCCTGGGCGTACTCGCGCAGGAACTCAAAGGGCTGGACTCGCCCGACGAGGCGGTCTTCTACACCTCCGGCCGGGCCGGCAACGAAGCCGCTTTCGTCTTCCAGCTCTTCGCCCGGGCCCTGGGCACCAACAACCTGCCCGACTGCAGCAACATGTGCCACGAGTCCAGCGGCTTCGCCCTGAACGAGACGCTCGGCGTCGGCAAGGGCACCGTGAGCCTCGACGACCTCCACCACGCGGACCTGATCTTCCTGGTGGGGCAGAATCCGGGCAGCAACCACCCGAGGCAGCTCTCGGCCCTGGAGGAGGCCAAGCGCAACGGCGGCCGCATCGTGGCGGTCAACCCGTTGCCGGAGGCGGGGCTGCGGCGCTTCAAGAACCCGCAGAAGCCGCGCGGGGTCGTGGGGCGGGGCACCCAGATCGCCGACCGCTTCCTGCACATCAAACCGGGCGGGGACCTCGCCCTGTTCCAGGCACTGAACCGGCTGCTGCTGGAGGCGGAGGACGCGCGTCCCGGCACCGTCCTGGACCACGACTTCATCAACGCCCACACCTCCGGCTTCGAGGACTTCGCCCGGCACGCCCGCACCGTCGACTGGGACGACGTGCGTGCGGCGACGGGACTGACCCGCGAGGAGATCGAGAAGGTCCGCGACGAGGTCCTGGGCAGCGAACGCGTCATCGTGTGCTGGGCGATGGGCATCACCCAGCACAAGCACGGCGTGCCCACCATCCGGGAGATCGTCAACTTCCTGATGCTGCGCGGCAACCTGGGGCGCGCGGGCACGGGCGCCTGTCCGGTGCGCGGCCACAGCAACGTCCAGGGCGACCGCACCATGGGCATCTGGGAGCAGATGCCGGACACCTTCCTGGACGCCCTGCAAAAGGAGTTCGGCTTCGACCCGCCGCGCCCGCACGGCCTGGACTCGGTGAACTCGATCAAGGCGATGCTGGAGGGCCGCGTCAAGGTGTTCCTCGCCCTGGCCGGGAACTTCGTGCGCGCGGCGCCCGACAGCGAGGTCACCGAGAAGGCGATGCGCTCGTGCCGGCTGACCGCCCACATCTCCACCAAACTCAACCGCTCGCACACCGTCTGCGGCGACACCGCCCTGATCCTGCCGACGCTGGGGCGCACCGAGCGTGATGTTCAGGCCAATGGCGAGCAATTCATCACCGTCGAGAACTCCATGAGCGAGGTGCACACCTCCCAAGGGCGGCTCGAACCGGCCTCGCGCATGCTGCTGAGCGAAGTCGCCATCCTGTGCCGGCTCGCCCGGCTGACCGTCGACGGCGTGGGGGACATCCCCTGGGCCAGGTTCGAGGGCGACTACAACACCATCCGCGACAGCATCTCCCGGATCGTGCCGGGCTTCCACGACTTCAACGCCCGGGTGACCCGTCCGGGAGGCTTCCAGCTGCCCAACCCGGTCAACGAGGGCGTGTTCAGGACCGAGACCGGCAAGGCCCGGTTCACCTGCAACGAGCGGGTGGTCCCGCTGGCCCCCCAGGGGCACCTGCTGTTGCAGACCCTGCGCTCGCACGACCAGTGGAACACCGTCCCGTACACCGACAACGACCGCTACCGCGGCATCCACGGCAGTCGCCACGTCGTCCTGGTCAACCCCGCAGACCTGTCCGAACTCGGCCTCGCCCCAGGCGACCGGGTGGACCTGGTGAGCGTCTGGGAGGACGGCACCGAGCGCCGGGCGGAGAACTTCGCGGTCGTGTCCTACCCGGCGGCCAAGGGTTCGGCCGCCGCCTACTACCCGGAGACGAACGTCCTGGTGCCGCTCGACAGCGTCGCCGACATGAGCAATCAGCCCACATCGAAGGGCATCGTCGTCCGCCTGGAACCCACGGGCGACCGGTCCCGGCCGGCACCCGTCTGACCGGGATCCGGACGGCCCCCCCGGGGCGGGGCCTGCGGACGCAGGGCGGTGGCGTGCCGACGGCCGGACAGCCCGGCCACTACTGCGACGATGCTTCGGGTGCGGGTACCTGCCTTGGCCCGGAACCGGCGTCGTGAACCGCCAAGCGGTGACCGGGCGGAGCAGCGACGACGGCCGTGCCTTCCGGTGCGAGACCGAGCGGGTTGTCAACCGGACCGGTCGAGTCGATCTCCAGCGCGGTCGGATACGGCTCTCCGCACGCTGTCAGCCGTGCCTTCAGACGCGCCCGGGGCACTGCCCCGGGCGAGTACCGTTCTCGACTTCGCAAGTGATCCGGGCTCGGGAGGCCAGCACCAGTCGGGTGCCCCCGTGCCCACATCGGCACGAGCGATACGCGACATCTCGAGCGTGCGAGCCCACCGATCCCCACGGCCGAAAGCAGCCGACGCACCGACACCCGACAACGCACTTGGCTGATGAACGCCGGCCACGAGTGCACCTCCGCCTTGGGGGCTGGCGATGACACACAGCCGCCACGACTGCCCGAACCGCGCGAAGACGTAGCAGCTCACCGTGTTCGTGCGCCGCCAGGTCGCTCATGCACCGGATCCTCGGACGACGTGGGTGCCTGCCGGAACGCCTCCGGCCAAACTCGTCTGCGCCCTGTCGAAGGGCCCTTACCGGTCCTCGAGAGGGCGCCGCGTTCCTTCGCGGCCAGCCGCGACGTCGGCCCGTCCGGCCTGGACTATGTCGTCGGTGTCCGGGTCGTCCACGGTCCCGGCCCGGCGGCGGCGGGCAGTTGGTCGAGCCGCTCCCACTCCGC
>NZ_JACBWZ010000601.1 GCF_013870595.1 Streptomyces sp. WELS2
GGGCTGTGGCCTCGACCGCAACCTGTTCGCGCTGCTTCCCGGTGCGCGGGTCGACACTCCAGACTGGTGCTGCTGCCACCGCGGGTCCCTCCAAAAGGCCGCACTAACCGAACCTGTGCGTCACCCATCAGCTGCGTTCGATATACTGAACACTGTCTCTGATGATGAACGCTGCTCGGAGACTATATATCTCAGGTCCTCGTCGAACGAAGGGGTCAAGGGCGATGGCGGCAGGCGACACAGGGGGCGGGGCGCAGGTCAAGTCCGCGGTACGGACCGTGGAATTGCTCGAGTACTTCGCCGGCCGGCCCGGTATGCACTCCCTCGCGGCCGTCCAGGAGGCCGTGGGCTATCCCAAGTCCAGCCTGTACATGCTGCTGCGCACGCTGGTGGAGCTGGGCTGGGTGGAGACGGACGCCACGGGCACGCGGTACGGCATCGGGGTGCGGGCGCTGCTCGTGGGCACCTCCTACATCGACGGCGACGAGGTGGTGGCCGCCGCCCGCCCGACCCTGGACCGGCTCTCCGACGACACCACGGAGACCATCCACCTCGCCCGGCTCGACGGCACCAACGTGGTCTACCTGGCCACCCGCCAGTCCCAGCACTACCTGCGCCCCTTCACCCGGGTCGGCCGCCGGCTGCCCGCCCACTCCACCTCCCTCGGCAAGGCGATCCTCGCCACCTACACCGACGAGCAGGTGCGCAAGCTGCTGCCGGAGACGCTGCCCGCGCTCACCGAGCACACCATCACCGACCGGGAGCGGCTCATCGAGGAGCTGCGCCAGGTCCGGGAGCAGGGTTTCGCGGTCGACCGCGAGGAGAACACGCTGGGCCTGCGCTGCTTCGGCGTGGCCATCCCCTACCGCACGCCCGCCCGGGACGCCATCAGCTGCTCGGTCCCGGTGGCCCGGCTGACCCCGGCCCACGAGCAGATGATCAAGGACGCGCTGTTCGACGCGCGCGACCGGCTGACGCTGGCGACCCGTCGGCTGTAACCGGGCCGCGGCCGTAGGCTCGGTCGCATGGAGATCGCGCTGCGCGCCGTCCGGGACAGTGACGTGCCGGTGTTCCACCGCCAGATGACCGACCCGGAAGCCGTCCGCATGGCCGCGTTCGGGCCGGAGGACGCCACCGGCCCGGAGGCCTTCGCCGCGTACTGGCGACGCCTGCGCGCCGGCTGCGCCGTCCTGCGCACGGTGCTGGCCGACGGGGCCGTGGCGGGCAACGCGGTGGTGTACGGGGAGGCCGGCGAGCGCGAGGTGTCGTACTGGATCGACCGCGCGTACTGGGGCCGGGGCGTGGCGACGGCCGCGCTGCGGGCGCTGCTCGCCGAGGTCCCCGAACGGCCGCTGTACGCCCGGGCGGCGGCCGACAACACGGGCTCGCTGCGCGTCCTGGCCAAGTGCGGATTCCGCGAGACGGCCCGCGCCCGGGGGTTCGCGAACGCCCGGGGCCGGGAGATCGAGGAGGTCGTGCTGGTGCTGGAGGGCGGGGCGCGCGGCCGCCCGGAGGCCGCCGTTTCCTGAGGGCCGGATGAAAAAGCGGGGCGTACGGGAACGATCGGCACCGTTCCGCTCGTCTTCCGTGCGGGATGAACAAGACGATCAGGCGGGCGTCCGTCTTCGCGCTGCTGCTCGTGCTCGCCCTGCTGGTCAGGGCGACGTGGCTGCAGTTCTACGACGGTCAGGCCCTCGCGGACGACAACGACAACCGGCGGAACGTGATCGCGACGTACTCGCGTCCCCTGGGGAACATCATCGTGGCCGGGGAGGCGATCACCGGTTCCGCGCGGACGAAGGGAAGCGATCTCGCGTACAAGCGGACGTACACGGACGGCGAGCTGTACGCGCCGGTGACCGGCTACGCCTCGCAGGCCTACGCACCCACCCAGCTGGAGGGCATCTACACGGATCTGCTCAACGGCACGGACAACCAGCTCAAGACGGTGATGGACACCGTCACCGGTGAGCGCCCCGACCCGGGCAACGTGCTCACGACGATCGACCCGGCCGTGCAGAAGGCGGGCTACCGCGCGCTGGGCGGCAAGAAGGGCGGCGCCGTCGCGATCGACCCGAAGACCGGGAAGATCCTCGCGGTGGTCTCGACGCCGTCGTACGACCCCTCCACGCTCACCGACGCGAACACCGCGGGCAAGGCGTGGAAGGCGCTCAACGCGGACAAGGACAAGCCGCTCACCAACCGCGCGCTGCGCCAGCCGCTGCCGCCGGGCTCGACGTTCAAGCTGGTCGTCGCCGCCGCCGCGCTGGAGGACGGGCTGTACAAGGACGTGGACCAGCCCACCGACAGCCCCGACCCGTACATCATGCCGGGCACGGTGCAGCCGCTGAACAACGAGAACAAGTCGGCGCCGTGCAGGAACGCCTCCATCCGGGTCGCGCTGCGCTACTCCTGCAACAACGTCTTCGGGCACATGGCCGTCGAGCTGGGGCAGGACAAGGTCGGGAAGATGGCCGAGAAGTTCGGCTTCAACAACGACGAGCAGGACGTGCCGGTGCGCGCCTACCCGAGCGTCTACCCCTCGGACATGGACAAGGCGCAGACGGCCCTGTCGGGTATCGGCCAGTTCGACGTCACCGCCACCCCGCTCCAGATGGCCATGGTGTCCGCGGCCATAGCCAACGGCGGCAAGCTGGTCTCGCCGCACATGGTCTCGCAGATCACCGACAGCGGCGGTGACGTGCTGAAGGACTACGACGACGACACCGACACCTCGGAGATCATCGGCTCGACCACCGCGGAGCAGCTCCAGTCGGCGATGGAGACGGTGGTGAAGGACGGTACGGGCACGAACGCGCTGATCGACGGGGTGACCGTCGGCGGCAAGACCGGTACCGCGCAGCACGGCGAGAACAACAGCAAGACGCCGTACGCCTGGTTCACCTCCTACGGCAAGTCGGACTCGGGCGGCAAGGAAGTGGCCGTCGCGGTCATGGTGGAGCAGTCCGACGCGGCCCGCTCCGAGGTGAGCGGCAACGGTCTGGCGGCGCCGGTGGCGCGGGCCATGATGCAGGCGGCGCTGAAGTAGCACCGCCCGTGGCGCCCCGGCGGGGGCGGGGCGCCACGCACTCCCCCGCCCGCAAGGCGCGGATTCCCCTGCTTCTCCCCTTCCGGTGAACCCCCTTCGGGTCGCTTCCGTGTTCCCTGGGCGGGTTCGGTCGGTCATACGATGTCCGACCCCCCGTACGAGAACACCGAAACGATCACTGCTACGCTTCCGGATCTCCGTCCGGGCCTCCCTGGACCCTCGCATGTCATTCACATGACACTCACTTCCAGAGCGCGCATCGAGAAGAGGTCACCCGTGGGCACAGTCGTCGACGACGCCGCCTCCGTGGAGTTCCATGCCTTCTTCGAACGGCACTACGCCGAACTGGCCCGTCTCGCCCACCTGTTGACCGGCGAGGCGGACGCCGCGGACGACCTGGCGGCCGACGCGCTGCTGGCGCTGTGGCACCGCTGGGACCGGGTGCGCGCCGCCGACCGGCCGGTGGCGTACGCGCGGGGCGTGGTCGCCAACCTGGCCCGCACCCGGATCCGCGGCGCGGTGCGCGAGCGGCGGCGGATCGCGCTGTTCTGGCCGCGCGGCGAGGAGCGGACCGAGAACCCGGACGTCGCCGGTGTGGTGGACGTCCAGGAGGCCCTGCGCAGACTGCCGTTCCGGAAACGGGCGTGTGTGGTGCTCCGGCACGCGTTCGACCTGTCGGAGAAGGACACCGCGCTCGCGCTCGGGATCTCGGTGGGTACGGTTAAGAGCCAGACGTCCAAGGGCATGGCCGAACTCCAGCGGCTGCTCGGCCCGCAGGGCGACCCGCGACGGGTGCACGCGGCGATGGCGGCCCGGGGCGGCGAGAGCGGAGGAAGGAACCGATGAGGCGGCAGGACGTGCACGACGAGCTGCGCGCCCGGCTGCACGCGGCGGCCGA
>NZ_JACBWZ010000602.1 GCF_013870595.1 Streptomyces sp. WELS2
CAAGAAGCGGTTCATCGACTACCCCCGGGCCGGCAAGTACGGCTGGCGGCGCTGGGTGCCGTCGTGGAAGCTGGTCAGCGGGCTGTTCGTCGGCTTCGTCGGCGGCCTGGTGGTGATGGTCGGCGTCGGCTACGCGATGGTGTCGATCCCCAACGAGAACGACGCGGCGAAGTCGCAGAACAACGTCTACTACTGGTCCGACGGCACCCAGATGGTGGCCACGGGCACGGGCGTCAACCGGCAGAACGTCAGCATCGACCAGATCCCCGAGGCGATGCGGTGGGCGGTGATCTCCGCCGAGAACAAGTCCTTCTACCAGGACTCCGGCGTGGACCCCATGGGCATCGCGCGCGCCATGGCCAACATGGCCCGGGGCGGCCAGACGCAGGGTGGCTCGACGATCACCCAGCAGTACGTGAAGAACACGTACCTGAGCCAGGAGCAGACGGTCACCCGCAAGTTCAAGGAGATGTTCATCTCCATAAAGGTGGGCACGAAGCTCGACAAGAACCAGATTCTCCAGGGCTATCTGAACACCTCGTACTTCGGGCGCGGCGCGTACGGCATCCAGGCCGCGGCGCAGACCTACTACGGCAAGAACGCCGTCGACCTCAAGCCGAGCGAGTGCGCCGTCCTCGCCGCGCTGCTCAAGGGTCCGACGTACTACGACCCGGCGGGCAACCAGGACCTCGACAAGACGGCGACCCCGCAGGCCAACGAGAGGCGCTCGAAGGAGCGCTGGGCCTGGATCCTCGGCGAGATGCACAAGGACAAGCACCTCGGCGACGCCGAGTACAAGGAAGCCATCGCCCAGTACCCCAAGCCCGACGGCCGCAAGGCGACCAGGGGCATGACCGGCCAGGTCAGCTACCTGGTCGACACAGCGAAGAAGTACGTCCTCGCCCACTCCGACATCACGGAGGCGCAGTTCGACAGGGGCGGCTACCAGATCTACACGACCTTCGAGAAGGACAAGGTCAGCGCGCTGGCGAAGGCCGTGAAGAAGGTGCAGGAGGAGAAGCTCGACCCGGAGCACCGGGACCTGGACAAGTACGTCCAGTTCGGCGCGGCCTCGGTGAAGCCCAAGGACGGCGCGATCGTGGCGCTGTACGGCGGTGACGGCTACGAGAAGGGCCACTTCACCAACAACGCCGACACCTCCGGTGTCCCCGTGGGCTCGACCTGGAAGCCCTTCGTGCTCGCCGCGGCCATGGAGTACGGCACGTACAAGTCCGGCGGGCAGGGCGTGTCCCCGCTGAGCAAGTACAACGGCAACGACCACCTCAAGGTCCGCAAACCGGACGGGACCTACTACCTCAACAAGGACAACTCCTACTTCTTCCAGAACAACGAGGGCCCCCGCCCCTGGGGCTACATCACCCTGCGCAAGGCGATGGAGCAGTCCATCAACACCCCCTTCGTGCAGCTCGGTGTCGACGTGGGGATGACCAAGGTGCGCGACGTCGCCCGGCGGGCCGGCATCCTCGACCAGAGCATGTCGCAGGACCTCAACCCGTCCTTCGCCATCGGCACGTCCACGCCCAGCGCGATCCGTATGGCCGACGCCTACGCGACCTTCGCCGCGTCCGGTCAGCAGACGGACCCGTACTCGGTGACGGCCGTCAAGTTCAACGGCTCCGACGCGCCCAGCTTCGTCAAGCCGAAGCCCGCCCCCAAGGAGGCGATGGACCCCAACATCGCCAACAACGTCACGGACGTCCTGGAGAACGTGATCCAGAACGGCACCGGCAAGAAGGCCCTCGCTCTCGGCCGCACGGCGGCGGGCAAGACCGGCACCACCGACGAGAACAAGTCGGCCTGGTTCGTCGGCTACACCCAGCAGCTGTCGACCTCGGTGGCGATGTTCCGCGAGAATCCCAAGGACCACAAGCTGCTGTCCATGAACGGCACCGCGAACACGGACTCCATCCACGGTGGTGACATCCCGACGCAGGTGTGGACCGACTACATGAAGGCGGCGCTCAAGGGCCAGAACGACCCGGGCTTCCCGAAGGCCACCCCCATCGGCACGGTCCAGGACCAGGCGGGGGCCCCCTCACCGACCCCGAGCTTCACCCCCACCCCGAGCCGGACCCCGAGCACCACGCCGTCCCCGACTCCCAGCAAGACGACGCCCACGCCGACCCCCTCGGCGAGCGACACCTGTGGCTTCGGGTGGGGCGACAACTGCGGTGACAACGGCAACGGCGGCACCAACGGTGGCGGCGACGGTATCGGAGGCACGGACACGGGCGGTACCGACGGAGGCACCTTCCCGACGCCCACGGGCACGGAGACCACCGGGCCCGGGAACAGCCGGGGCAACGGCAACGGGAACGGCAACGACGGCGGAAGCATCTTCGCGGGCCCGCAGGGTTAGTCCGGTTCCGGCCGGTTGGCGCGGTATGACCGACCCGGAGCGTTTCACGTGAAACATGGGCCGTCGCACCCACGAGGTGCGGCGGCCCTCGGCGTCTTCCTGGACGGGTACGGCTTACCGGACGGGTACGGCAGGATGTGCCCCATGCCCAGTGCAGAGACGACGCCCGCGAGCCAGCACGAGCCCGAGCCCGTGCGGCCCGCCGCGGCAGAACCGGTGCAGCCGACCAGGGAGGACGAGGTCGCCGCCGCCGGCAGTGAGCTGATCGGTGGTCCCCGGGGGAGGCGCGCCCTGCCCGGGTACTCCTGGTGGACCCCGGTGCGGATCGTGGCGCTCGTGGCCATCGGCATGTTCGCCCTCGGCCTGGTCCAGAAGGCACCCTGCTACCACAACGCCTGGTTCTTCGGCGCGAGCAGCCAGTACACCCACGCCTGCTACTCGGACATCCCGCACCTCTACCAGGGCCGTGGATTCGCCGACGGTCTCGTGCCGTACTTCGACAAGCTCCCCGGCGACATGGACTACCTCGAATACCCGGTCCTCACCGGAGTGTTCATGGAGGTGGCCTCCTGGCTGACCCCGCACAGCGGCTCCCTCCAGCACCAGGAGCGGTGGTACTGGTTCGTCAACGCCGGGATGCTGATGGCGTGCGCCGCCGTCATCGCCGTCTGCGTGGCCCGTACCCACCGCCGGCGCCCCTGGGACGCCCTGCTGGTCGCCCTGGCGCCTGCCTTCGCCTTGACCGCGACCATCAACTGGGACCTGCTCGCCGTGGCGCTGACGGCCGCCGCGATGCTGATGTGGTCGCGGGGCCGGGCCCTCGCCTTCGGTGTCCTGCTGGGCCTCGCCACGGCCGCCAAGCTGTATCCCTTCCTGCTGCTCGGCCCGTTGCTGGTGCTGTGCTGGCGAGCCGGGAAGTGGCGCGCGTTCTTCCAGGCCCTGGCGGGCGCGGTGGGTGCCTGGCTCGTGGTGAACCTGCCGGTGATGCTCACCCACGACGCGTCGGGCTTCCACATCCGCGAGGGCTGGGCGAAGTTCTACACCTTCAGCAAGGAGCGTGGCGTCGACTTCGGCTCCTTCTGGCTGATCTGGGCGCAGAACTCCAGCGACCCGCCCACCACCGGCTTCATCAACAACGCGGCCACCGTGCTGGTGGTGTTGTGCTTCCTCGGCATCGCCGCGCTGACGTTCACCGCCCCGCGCCGGCCGCGCTTCGCCCAGCTGGCCTTCCTGATGGTGGCCGCCTTCGTCCTCACCAACAAGGTCTACTCGCCGCAGTACGTCCTGTGGCTGGTGCCGCTGGCGGTCCTCGCCCGGCCGAAGTGGCGGGACTTCCTGATCTGGCAGGCGTGCGAGGTGGCGTACTTCCTGGGCATCTGGATGTATCTTGCCTACACGACCAGCGGAGACGCCCACAAGGGTCTGCCGACGGAGGGCTACCACTGGGCGATCGTGGTGCACCTGCTGGGCACGCTGTACCTGTGCGTCGTCGTCGTACGGGACATCCTCATGCCGGAACGGGACGTGGTGCGCCGGTCCGGGGACGACGACCCCTCGGGCGGTGTG
>NZ_JACBWZ010000603.1 GCF_013870595.1 Streptomyces sp. WELS2
TGGTCCGGGCCCACGGCGGACTGCGGCTGCACAGCGGCGGCGGCATCCGGCTGAGGCTGGACACCGGGGCCGCCGAACCCCTCGCCGGCCCTCTGCGCCGGCTCGGCATCGCCACGGCCCGCCCCCGACTGGTCCTCACCAGCCCCCAGTTCATGCTCCACCGCAGCGCCGGCGCCGTCCTGCCGCGCTGACGCCCCCACCCCCCCCCACGGGAGTCCGCCATGGTGACCGAGTCCCCCGACATCACGACGTACGACGCCGGACTCCTCGGCCGGGCCGAGGCGTTGCGGTCGGACGCCCAGCTGATGGACGAGTACGCCCGGCGGCTGCGCGCCACCGCGGACACGCTCGCCGGCTGTCCGGCGGCCCCGGAGTGGAGCCTCCCCACGCTGGAGAAGCAGGCCGCCGCGTGCGCCACGGCGGCCCGGCAACTGCGCGCCGCGGCACAGGCGTTGCGCACCCACGCGGCGGCCCGGGACTGAACGCGGCCGGGCGGTGAACCCGCTCAGTCCGCGGCGGCCCGGGCGTCCGCCGCGCTCCGGCCGAGCGAGACGGCGTAACGCCCCTTGTCCTCCGGCAGGTTGCGGTGCACCAGGTCGGAGAAGCTGCGGGTGTGCCGGATGATCTCCCAGCCCTCGGGGGAGAAGGTGGCGGGCCCGAACAGGCGGGGCGCCAGCAGCGGGTTGTTCAGCGCCTCGGAGAACGCGTCGACGGAGATGATCCGTTCGAGCAGCCTGCCGAAGATCGCCCCGGGCTCCGGCTCCTCCGCGAACAGCCCCACGTGCAGATCGATCGCGTCCATGTCGCCGTACACGTCCGTCAGCGCCCGCTGGACCCGCGGATCGCCGGTGATCTGCCCCGGATCGGTGACCCGGGGGAAGCCGTAGTAGGCCCGGTAGTCGTTGTACGAGGCCAGCCGCAGCTCCCGGCCGACGGCGACGCTGCGCTCCTCGATGGGCAGCAGCAGCGGATCGGTGTTGAACAGACCGGACAGCCCGGCCGGTTGCCGGGACAGGTCCTGGAACAGCGGACCGAGACCCCGCTCCACGACCGGCCGCCCGTTGGCGATGGTGTGCGCGAGCGGCACCGGCCGGCCCGCGATGGTGTACGTCGACGGGATCAGGCTGTGCCAGCGGTAGACGAGGCTGAACTCGATCGTCGCCCGGTTCTCCCGGTGCCAGACCCCCCGGTCGGTGCGCACCGGATCGAGCACGAAACCGAAGTGGTACGGCGTGATGTGGTTGATGTACTCCTCGAGCATCACCCGGATCATCAGCACGATCAGTGTGTTGCGGGTGGTCTGGAAGAGCCGTTCGTCGTCCCAGTCCGGGTGCGCGCCGGCGAGCAGGCCGGCGACCCGGTTGTGCTCGCGCAGGAACAGGACGTTCAGCGCCATCGGCCCGATGTGCGCGTGCGCCCGCTCCCCGCCCCAGGCGAACAGCGTGTCCACGAACTCCTCGGGGACCTCGTCGAACCGCACCGGCCGGATCGCCCGGAACTCCTCCTTGATCCGCCCGCCCTCGCACAGCGCGGGCGGGAACTCGCCGCCGTCGACGATCCGGCTCTTCAGCCGGCCGCCCCTGAAGACGCGCAGACAGGCGGTGACCTCCTCCCGGTCGCCGTAGAGCTGGCACATGTCCAGGGTGTGCGGCGAATCGGTGCGCCGCGGGTCGCCGGTGGCGGCGTGGCCGCGCAGGAAGCCGTCGGTGAACCACTGCGCGAACGCGGGCAGCAGCGCGCTGGACCGGGTGCAGAGGCGGCCCTCGCCCTCGCGCCGGAACAGCTCGGCCACCCGCTGCGGGGCGGGCAGGTCCCGGCGCACCCCGGTCACCGGCGGCAGCTGCCGGCCCACCCAGGTCCGGTCGGTCAGCGAGTCCCAGGAGGTGTACGGGGCTTTGGTGCTCAGCGGGTTGGGGCGCGGCGGCGCCTTGAGCACGGCCAGGTCGATCAGCCGGGAGTTGAGCCTGCGGTGCAGCCACCGGTTGCGCTGGGCCGCCTGCCAGGCCGGGCCGTAGTGGGTCAGCAGATGTGTCTCGAAGCGGTTGCGCAGCCCGTCCCTGGACCTGTCCCTGGCCCCGGTCCAGGGTGGCGTCCCCTCCTGGGGCGGTCGGGACGTGACGGTCATCGAATCCTCCGGTCGGTTCAGGGATCGGTCGGTTCCGGGATCGCGGGTTCACGGAACGGTCGGTTCCGGGATCGGCGGGCGGCCGGGTCCCGGACCGGCCGGGCCCGGGGTCAGGGCGCCGGGACGGCGTCGCGGCCGGACCGCACGGTGTAGTGCTGCGGGAACGGGGTGCCCGCGTAGTCCAGGGCGCGTTCGGCTCCGGGCAGCGGACGTACGCCGGGGCGCAGCAGCACCCGCCGCACCAGCTCCGGCACGATGACCCGGGCCGCGTACCGGCCGACGCAGTCGTGGGCGCCGTAGCCGAGGACGAGGTTGTGCGCGGGCGGGCGTCCGGGCCGGAACTCGTCCGGCGCGTCGAGCACCTCCTCGTCGAACATCGCCGACGCGAAGCAGGCCAGCACCACGCTCCCGGCCGGGACGAGCGTCTGCCGCCCGGTGCCCGCGGCCAGCAGGTGGTCACGCACACACAGCCGGGGCGTGACCGGAACGAACGGATGGAAGCGCAGCGCCTCCCACACGTAGGCGTCGAAGCGGGACGGGTCGCTCTCGCCCGCCGCGCGCTCCGCCTCCGCCAACGCCTCCGGGCGCAGGGCGAGTTCCTTCAGCGCGGTGGCCGTGCACTGGGTGGCGTTCTGCTGATAGCCCGTCAGGTAGCCGACCAGGTTGGCGTTGACCCGCTCGTCGTCGAAGCCGTACTCGGCGGGCAGCCGGGTGCTGAGCATCCGGCCCAGCACGTCGTCCGCGCCGCCGTCGTGGGGCGCCGCCCGGCGGCGGGCGATCACCTCGGCGACCCGGTCGTGCAGTTCCCGGCCGGCGGCCACGCCCGCCGCGTGGATCTCCGGGTCACGGCCGGGGTTGACGGCGAACGCCCACTGCATCCGGCGCGTGCAGGAGTGCAGCGTCTCCTCCTCGACGCCGGGGAACCCCAGATAGGCGACGGCGATCCGGGCGGCGGCCAGGCGGGCGTAGTCCTGGACGAGGTCGAACGTGTCCGCGCCCCGGCCGATCGCCTCGTCCAGCACCTCGTCGGCGATCCGCGCGGTGAGGTCACGCACCCGGGGCGCGTCCTCCGCGGCGAGCATCAGCTGCCCGTACCCGCGCTCGCGCCAGTGCACGTCCGCGCCGTCCCGGGCGAGGATGAACGGCCCGCCGAGCACGTCCTCCAGCGCCGGGCCGAACACACCCACGGTGAACGTCTCGGGCGCCGACAGCACCTCCAGGACATCGGGGTGCCGGGTGACGAACACACCGACCGGCGTGCCGAACACCGGCCGGCGGGCACGCAGCTCGGCGAACAGCTCCGCCCTGCCGGTCGTCATGGCCCGCCGCAGCAGAGCCACCCGCTGCGGGACGTCGTCCTCCGGGATCGCGTCATACGCGGCGAGGAAGTCCATGCCGGTCATTCAGCCACCGGGGCGCGGTCACCGCACGCCGGACGGGCATTCGGGGCAGAGGGGTGCGGGCGGGCGGGGCGCGGGTGACGATGGGCGTCCGGGGGGCGCGGCGGAGAGGAGTGCCCGATGCTGTCGGCGTGGGCCGGGGCGCTGGTGCCCGTGTTCAGCGACACGAGCGTGACCGGCGCCGGCCATCTGGCGCGGGCCCCCGGCCCCGGTCGCCTCCTCGCCGCCAACCACACCTCGTTCTTCGACCCGGTCCTGCTCCTCGGCACCCTGCACCGGCTCGGCCTGCGCCCCGCCGTGTTGGCCACGGCCGGACTGTGGCGGGTACCGCTGCTCGGCCGGGCCCTCACCCGGGAGGGCCACGTACCCGTGCACCGGGGCAGCCGCCGCGCCCCGGACGCCCTCCGGCACGCCGCCGACG
>NZ_JACBWZ010000604.1 GCF_013870595.1 Streptomyces sp. WELS2
ACCGCGACCAGCACGGAAGGAGACCTCGCAGCATGAACGACCGCTACCTGTCCGTGGACCAGGTCGCCGAACTGCTCGGCACGACCGCCCGCTTCCCCCGGCGGCTGATCGAGGAGCGGCGCATCCGGTACGTGAAGGTCGGCCGGCATGTGCGCATCCCGGAGAGTGCGGTCGAGGAGTTCATCAGGGCCCGCACGGTAGAGCCGCTGAGGCGTCCTCGTACGCGTTACGGTCGGGCCGCCTGATGGCCAACAACAAGGGCAGGCGCCGCCGTTTCGGTGCGATCAGGCGGCTTCCCTCCGGCCGCTATCAGGCGCGGTATCCCGGACCGGACGGTGTGATGCGCCCGGCGCCCGAGACCTTCGCGACGATCGCCGACGCGGACGACTGGCTCGCGGAGAAGCAGACCGAGATCCGTCGGGGAGAGTGGCGGGACCCCGAGGCCGGTGCGGTGGGCTTCCGGGTCTACGCCGACAAGTGGGTGGAGGAACGGGAACTGGCCCCGCTCACCCGGGATCTGTACCGCTACCTTCTCGACAAGTACCTGGCCGCCTTCGCCGACTCCGACCTGGACGAGATCACGGCGCCGCTCGTGCGTGAGTGGCGGGCCGAGCGGCTGCGGGTCACCAGGGCCAAGACCATGACGGCCAAGGCGTACCGCCTCCTGAAGGCCATCATGGAGACGGCCGTGGATGATGAGCTGATCACGCGCAATCCGTGCCGGATCAAGGGCGCCGGCAAAGAGAAGGCGGCCGAACGGCGCATTGCCACCGTGGCCCAGGTCGACGCGCTCGCCGAAGCGGTCGGGATGCGGTGGCGGCTGATGGTCTACCTCGGCGCCTACGGCCCGATGCGGCCGGAGGAACTGGCCGGTCTGCGCCGCCGGGACGTCGACCTGGAGAACCTGCGGATCAGGGTCCGCCTTGCCGAACCCGAGCGGATGAACGGACGTCGCGTCCGGGGCGACACGAAGTCGGAGGCGGGGACCCGGACTGTGATTCTTCCCGCGTTTCTCCGCCGGGAGCTTCGCTGGCATCTGGAGTCGTATGCCGAGCCGGGGCCGGACGGGCTGGTCTTCGTGGGGGAGAAGGGCGCCCCGTTCCGCCGTAGCACCTTCGGGCGGAAGTGGCGTAAGGCACGGGAGATCGTCGGCATGCCCGAGGGCTTCCGGTTCTACGACCTCCGGCACACCGGGCACACGCTCTCCACCCGGTCCGGCGCCACCCTCAAGGACACGATGGTCCGCGCCGGGCAGTCCTCCGAGAAGGCCGCGCTGATCTACCAGCACTCCGACGAGGAGCGCCAGGAAGAGGTCGCCGCCGGCCTCGACGCCACCGTTCGGAAGGCCCGGGCGGAGGCCGCCAAGAAGAGGGCCGACAAGTCTTCTGGCACGGATCTGGCACGCGACGACTGATCGCCGGACACAACAACAAGGCCCAGGTCTCTGACCTGGGCCTTCAGCATGGAGCGGGTGACGAGAATCGAACTCGCGCTCTCAGCTTGGGAAGCTGATGTTCTACCATTAAACTACACCCGCGTATGTGCGGACATGGGGTTCGGAGAATCCCTTGTCCGGACGCTCGCTCACTCTACATCATCGCGGAAGTGTGGTGGGCCGGTGCCGGGGAATCGGGGTGGGATCCGGCTGCGGGCGGCGTGAGTTGGGGCGTACCGTGGGGGCCGGAGTGCCGCCTGGAGAGTCGTCTCTTTGATCCCGTAATGTGGCTTTTGGCGTCCGGGCAGAACGCCGGACGCGGCTCTTGGGGAAGGGACTTGAGGGACTTGATGCAACGCACCGTCGTCCGCTGCGCGGACGGGCACGTCTTCAGCACCGCTTCGTTCCCGATGCAGCAGGCCGAGCGGCTCGGCCCCGGCCGGCTCGTGCGGTGTCCGCGATGCGCCCGGCTGCGGAGCGCGGTGCCTGTCGTGCTGGAGAAGCGGTAGGCGGGAGAGCAGGTCCGCACCGGCCGTAGCCGGGGTGTGACCGGGAGCGCGCGGTGCCGTCGTGATTGCGATGGTTCCGCGCGCCTTGCGTATCCTCGCTACGTGCTTCTCTCAGACAAGGACATCCGGGCCGAGATCGACGCCGGGCGGGTACGGATCGATCCCTATGACGAATCCATGGTGCAGCCCTCGAGCATCGACGTGCGGCTGGACCGTTACTTCCGGGTGTTCGAGAACCACCGCTACCCGCACATCGACCCCTCCATCGAGCAGGCGGACCTGACGCGGCTGGTGGAGCCCGACGGGGACGAGCCGTTCATCCTGCACCCCGGGGAGTTCGTGCTCGCCTCCACCTACGAGGTCATCACGCTGCCCGACGACCTCGCCTCGAGGCTCGAGGGGAAGAGCTCGCTCGGGCGGCTCGGGCTGGTCACGCACTCCACCGCCGGGTTCATCGACCCCGGCTTCAGCGGGCACGTCACCCTGGAGCTGTCCAACCTCGCCACGCTCCCCATCAAGCTGTGGCCGGGCATGAAGATCGGGCAGCTCTGCATGTTCCGGCTGACCTCGCCCGCCGAGTCCCCGTACGGCAGCGAGCGCTACGGCTCGCGGTACCAGGGGCAGCGCGGGCCGACCGCCTCGCGGTCCTTCCTCAATTTCCATCGGACCCAGGTGTGAGGGCGACTACAGCATGAGCAGCGCAGACGTGCGGGAGAACCTGACCTACGAGCGGTTCGGCACCGCCATCCGGGAACTGGCGCAGACCATCGCCGACGACGGGTACGAGCCCGACATCGTGCTGAGCATCGCCCGGGGCGGTGTCTTCGTCGCGGGCGGGCTCGCCTACGCCCTCGACTGCAAGAACATCCACCTGGTCAACGTGGAGTTCTACACCGGTGTGGGGACCACCCTGGAAATGCCGGTCATGCTCGCCCCGGTTCCCAACGTGATCGACTTCTCCGACAAGAAGGTCCTGATCACCGACGACGTCGCCGACACCGGCAAGACGCTCAAGCTCGTCCGCGACTTCTGTCTGGACACCGTCGCCGAGGTGCGTTCCGCGGTGGTCTACGAGAAGTCCCACTCGCTCGTGAAGTGCGAGTACGTGTGGAAGCGGACCGACGACTGGATCAACTTCCCCTGGAGTGTCGAGCCGCCCGTCGTGAAGCGGGCCGGGCAGGTTCTCGACGCCTGAGCCCGGTACGGACGCGAAAAGGGCCCCCGGCTGCCGGGGGCCCTTTGCACATGCCGAGGCTCAGAACGTGCCGAGCTTCACGATCGACAGCAGCGCGATCAGCTGGATCGCCGACGCCCCCAGCGCCCTCGGCCAGGGCAGGTCGTGGGAGCGGGAGACCATCAGGGTCAGCAGGACGCCGGCGCCGATCCAGGTGGCCCAGCCGAGGATCTGGACGAAGCCCGCGTCGCCGCCGAAGAACATGGCGACGATCAGCCGGGGCGCGTCGGTGAGGGCCGTGATCAGCATGGACAGGCCCACCGTGGGCTGCCAGGCGCCGTCGCCGCCGAGCTGGCGGGCCAGGGTGTGGGTGACCGCGCCCAGGACGAACAGGCCCAGCACCATCACGACCGCCGTGATCAGCACGATCGGCACCGCGTTGGACAGCGTCGCGCTGATCGCGTCCTCGCGGGCGCCGTCGAAGCCGAAGACGGCGAGCAGGCCGTAGAGGAAGGTCACGACGAGGGCGGGGATCCACATCGTGTAGTCCCGCATGCGCAGGAAGGTCTCGTTCGGGGCGAGGACGATCCCCTTCAGCAGGTCCTTCCAGTGCAGTGGCGGGCCGATCGGGGCGGCCGGCGCGGGGGCCGAGCCGGCCTGGTAGGTCGCGCCCTGGGTGTAGGTCGCGGCCTCGTCGACGGAGAACGCCTGGGTGTGGCCCGGCTGGTCGGCCGCGTAGGGGTCGTGCGCGCCGTGGCCGCCGCCCGGGTAGCCGCCGTCGCCGAAGTACTCCGGGCCGTCGTCGGCACCGGCGCCCGGGTAGCCG
>NZ_JACBWZ010000605.1 GCF_013870595.1 Streptomyces sp. WELS2
AGGCGCTCGCCGTGGCCGCCGACGTCTCCCGCGCCGAGGAGACGCGGGACCTGGTGGCCGCCACCGTGGACCGGTTCGGCTCGCTGGACGTGGCGGTGAACAACGCCGGTGTGCTGGAGGGCCGCGGGCGCACCGTGGGCGAGCTGCCCGAGGAGGACTGGCGCCGGATGCTGGACGTCAACGTCACCGGGGTCTTCCTCGCCCTCCAGGCCGAGATCGCCCGGATGCGCACCCAGCCGGACGGCGGCGCGATCGTCAACATCGCCTCCCGGATCGGCATGCACAGCCGGCTGCCCGGCGTCGCGGGCTACGCCGTCACCAAGGCGGCCGTGTCGGTCCTCACCCGGTCCGCCGCCCTGGACCACATCGCCGACGGGGTGCGCATCAACGCCGTCAGCCCCGGCTCCACCGCCACCGACATGTCCTTCAAGCCCGGCGAGAGCGAGGCCGGCCGGGCCGCGCGGATGCGTGCAGAGGTGCCGCTCGGCCGGGTCTCCACCATCGAGGAGGTGGCCGCCGCGGTGCTGTACCTCGCCTCCGACGACGCGGCCTCGGTGGTCGGCGCCGACCTGGTGATCGACGGCGGCTCCACGGCCTGAGCCTGCCCGGCCCCGCCGGCCGACCGGTCCCGTTCCGTTCCGGGGGGTCAGTCGATCCCGGACCGCTCCACCCCGGCCACGATCCACCGCTGGAAGCACAGGAACACCAGCAGCAGCGGCAGGATCGACACGGCCGCCGCGACGAACAGCTCGTGCAGCCGTACGACCTGCGCGGTGGTGAACGAGGACAGGGCCACCTGCACCGTCCAGGCGCTCTGGTCCTGCCCGATCACCAGCGGCCACAGGAAGGAGTTCCACGCGCCGAGGAACACGATCGTCCCCACGGCCGCGAACACCGGGCGGCTGTTGGGGACCACGACCCGCCAGTACGTCCGCCAGTACCCGAGCCCGTCCACCTGGGCGGCGTCCTCCAGCTCCCGGGGGAAGCCGAGGAAGTACTGCCGGAAGACGAAGCAGGCGAACGCGGAGAACAGCGTCGGCACGATCAGACCGCGCAGCGTGGAGACCCAGCCCAGCGACGACACCAGCACGAAGCTGGGCACGAAGGTGACGGCCGCCGGGACCAGCAGGGTGCCCAGGATGCCGTAGAACACCTTGTTCGCGTGCCGGTAGGGGATGCGGGCCAGGCCGTAGCCGGCCAGGGAGGCGAGCAGCAGGGTGCCGAGGGTGGTGGCGACGGCGATCAGCGCGGAGTTGAGCAGGGACCGGGCGAACGGCACCGCCGGGTCCTCGAACAGCTCGCGGACGTTGCCCCACCGCACGTCGGCCGGGAAGAAGGTCCACTCCGGGGAGGTGATGTCCCGCTCGTCGGCCAGCCCGTTGCGCACCAGCAGGTAGAAGGGGACCAGGAAGAGCAGGGCGAGCGCGGTCAGCAGGGCCAGCCTGAGCGCCCGCCCGGCCCGCACCAGGGCGTCATCCATCGCCGTCCGTCCTCCCCAGCCGCAGCCAGCGCGCCTGTGCCACCGTGACCACCGCGATGACCAGCGCCAGGATCACCGCGCCCGCGCTGCCGAGGCCCAGGTTCTGCCCCTGCCCGAGCGCGGTGTAGTAGAGGTAGACCAGCGGCGGCCGGGCGTACGGCGGATAGCCCCGGGCGTCGGACAGCAGGTTGTAGAACTCGTCGAAGGCCTGGAAGGCGTTCACGACGAGCAGCAGCAGCACCGCGACCGAGGTGGCCCTCAGCTGCGGCAGGGTGATGTGCCGCAGCACCGTCCAGCCGGGCCGGGCCCCGTCCACGGCCGCCGCCTCGTACAGCGCCGGGTCGATCCGCTGGAGCCCGGCGAGGAACAGGATCATGTAGAACCCGGCCTGGAGCCACAGCCGTACGGTCACGATGACCAGCCAGTACCAGGGCGGGTCGGTGGTGGACAGCCAGGCGACGGGGTCGCCGCCGAACCAGCCCAGCACGGTGTTCGCCAGCCCGAACCGCACCCCGTTGAAGACGGACATCTTCCAGATCAGCGCGGCCACCACATAGCTGCACGCGGCCGGCAGGAAGAACACCGACCGGAAGAACGCCCGCGCCCACCGGACCCGGTTGACCATCAGGGCGAGGGCCAGGGAGAACCCGTAGGTGACCGGCACGATGAAGGCGGTGAAGAGCAGGAACGTCCTCAGACTGTCGCGGAACGCCGAATCCCGCAGCATCGCCGCGTAGTTGTCCAGACCGGTGAAGCGGGTGGGGGTGACGCTGTTGTGCGCGTCGAAGAAGCTCAGACCGACGCTCCACAGCAGCGGTACGCAGGTGAACACCGCGAGCCCGAGCGCGAACGGCCCGACGAACGCCCAGAACCACAGGGTCGCGTGCCGCCTCACGCGCGCACCCGGGCGAGCTCCTCCGCCACCTTCCGCACGGCGTCCCGCAGTTCGCGCTCCGGGTCCGCCCCGCCCTTGATGATCCGGCTGAGGGCGTCCTGGTAGGCGGTCTGGCCGGCCGGGGTCCACAGCAGCGGCTGGGCGTAGCCGTGGTCGGTGGTGAACCGTACGACGTCGGCGGCCGGGCCCTCGCGCAGCGGGGCGGCCTCGGCGGCGAGGGAGCGCCGGGCGGGGATGTGGAAGCCGTAGGAGAGCGCGAAGTCCTTCTGGTAGTCGGTGCGTTCGACCCACAGCCACTTCACGTACGCCTTGGCCGAGTCCTTGTGCCGGCTGCGCGCGCTGACGGCGGCGCCGTAGGCCCCCACGGGTACGGCGGGCCGGCCCCGGGCGCCGTCCGCCGGGAACGGCAGCACCCCGAAGTCGTCCCCGAGTTCACGCTTGATCTGCGGCAGCGCCCACAGTCCGGACCACTGCATCGCGGTCAGCCCCTGGAGGAAGGCGGAGGGGTCGGACCAGTCGGCGGGCGCGCCGAGGAGCAGGGACTCGTCGGCATACAGCCGGTGCAGCTTGCCGAGGGTGCGGGCGGCGGCGGGATCGTCGAAGCCGACCCGGCCGTCGTCGGTGACGAGCGGGAATCCGGCCGCGTACAGGGGGGTCCCGCCCAGGACGCCGGCGCCTCCGTCGTTGCCGAGGAAGAGCCCCTTGGTCCTGCCGTCGGTGAGCTTGCGGGCGGCGTCGACCAGGGCGTCCAGGGTGGTGGGCGGCTCCACTCCGGCGTCGCGCAGCAGGCTCTTGCGGTAGTACAGCACCTGCGTGTCGATGACCTGCGGAATCCCGTAGACCCTCCCCTCGTGGGTCTTCGGCGCGAGCACGGCCGGATTGAAGTCGTCCTTGACCCCCGCCAGCAGATCGGTGAGGTCGAGCACCTGGCCCCCGCGGATCTGGTCGAGGGTGGGCCCGTTGACCTCGAAGACGTCGGGCCCGGAGTCGGTGAGCAGGGCGGCGGCGGTCTGCTGGTCGTAGTCGCCCGGCCGCCACTGCACCGTCACCTCGGCCCGGCGGAAGGCGGCGGCGTACCGCTGGACGGCCCGTTCGGTGCCCGGCTCGCCGTACTGGTGGTACCACTGCGACAGCCGGGGCCCGGAACCGCCGCCCCCGCGCCCGGTGTTCGATCCGCACGCCGTGAGCAGTCCGGCGCCCGCGCCCGCGGCCAGCAGTGTCCTGCGGCTGATCGTCATCATGTGCCCCCTGACGTCCGTCATCGATGCACGGCCCAACGATCAACCATGCGGGGCGATTACGAAAGACGCGTTGCGGCCGTGTGTCGACGTCCGCCCCCGGCGGGAACCCGGTTCCGTGTCCCGGCACGGATGCACAACTTTTCCGCTCCGGGACGCATCCAACACAGTGCCGCTCATGCACCCTTCGCCTAGAAGAAGGAGAATGTGCCCATGTTCCACAAGCCGAACCCGACGACCCCGGACCCCGTCCTGCGCTCCGCGAAAGGCTCCCGGGGCCTGCGCGGGCGCGGGCCGGTGACCGCGC
>NZ_JACBWZ010000606.1 GCF_013870595.1 Streptomyces sp. WELS2
CCCCCCGGTCCGCCGACGCGTCGGAGGACTTCAGCGATATCGAGGCCATCCTCAAGAAGCACGGCATATGACAGTCACATAACTGGGCGAAGTGACACAGTGAGTCCCCCGGGCGGCCGGATTCGTTCACCACCCGGACGAGACCTCACGCTATTCGGCGACTCCCGCAAGATCTCCGAGCGCTGATCGCGACCGGGCACCGGGTACGCCATGATCTGCGGCGAGATGCTGGACACTACACAGAGCGAGGCCGCGCCGCCCAAGGACGAGCCTCGCGGGTGCCTCTTCGCCCTTTCCCAGCCACCGCTGATGATCTTCCTGGCGGTGATCGGGTGTCTGCTGCTCATGGCTGCGCTGCACGACCTGCTGCTGCTGTGAGCCGTACACGTCCGTCCCGGCGCCACCCGCCGGGACCGACGTCGCACCACGGGCACCGTCGGGGCCGCCACTGGCCCGCATCCACTGCCTCGCTCAGCCCGCCGCTTCCTTGCGCCGGGCCCGGTAGGCGGCGACATGCAGCCGGTTCCCGCAGGTCCGGCTGTCGCAGTAGCGTCGTGAGCGGTTGCGGGAGAGATCCACGAAGGCGCGCCGGCAGTCCGGTGCCTCACAGCGCCGCAGCCGCTCCTGCTCCCCGGCCACCACGAAGAAGGCCAGCGCCATCCCGCAGTCGGCGGCGAGATGGTCGGCGACGGAGGCGCCCGGCGCGAAGTAGTGCATGTGCCAGTCGTAGCCGTCGTGGTCGGTCAGCCGGGGAGTGGTGCCGGCGGCGGCGACCAACTCGTTGATCATCACGGCCGCGGACCGGGCGTCCGGCGCCGCGAAGACCGCCGCGAAGCGCCCTCTGAGCCTGCGCACCGCGGAGAGGTCCAGCTCCGACAGCACACCGACATCGCTGATCTTGTGGCTTCGCACGAAGTCCGTGAGTGCCTGGACGTCGGGCAGACCGTCCGCCGCCGCATCGTCCTCGGGCGCGGAGTTCACCAGATCCACCACGGTGTCGAGGGCACACCGGGTGTCGTGGGTGATCAACACGTTTCGCTCCCTGGCCTGGGGGTCGGGCGGGCGCCCGCCGATGCTGGCCGATGGTAGCGACTCCCGCGCCGACCGTACCCGTCCTTCCCCGACCCCGATTGCCGTGGGAACGCCCCCGCGCCGCACGGGGTTCCCACCGCACCGTTCCGGCCACGCGGCCACGGGCCCGAGCCGGCCCCGCACGGACGACGTCCACCGCGTGCCTCCCGGGCGATGACCGCCGGTGTGGCACACACCCTGCGGCCTGCTGGTCACCCAACGCAGCCGGCGACCGCAGACCGACGCCGCCCGTGAACGCTCACGAGGGCGGCGTCGGTCCGTTGCCGTATGCGGTTGTCTTGGCCCGAGCCGTCTCCCCGAGTGGACGGCGCCGGGCTGCTCGGAAGGGCCGCGGCCTAGCTCTCCGCCAGGATGTGCGAGAGCTCCTGATCCAGGTCGAAGTGCCGGTGTTCCGTGCCGGGCGGCACGGCGGCGTCGGTTCGCTTCAGGAAGGACTCCAGGGCCCGCGCCGGGGCCTCGAGCAGCGCCTCTCCCTCCGGGGAGCTGAGGGCGATGCACACGACGCCCTGACCATGGCTGCGGGATGGCCAGACGCGGACGTCGCCGGTGCCGGTGGGCCGGTGCAGGCCCTCGGCGAGGAGGTCACGGGCGAACACCCACTCGACGGTCTCCTCGGCTCCGGTGTGGAAGGTGGCGTGCACGGCGTAGGGGTCGGCCGTGTCGTACCGCAGGCCTGCGGGGACAGGCAGGGAGGACTCGCTCGACACAACGAGGCGCAGGTGCAGCTCGCAGCTGACCGTGGTGTTCATAAGCGCCAGGGCCTTTCGCTCAGTGTGCGCTCGGGGATTCGCACGTCGGCGAAATCGACATGCCACCTACGGTGCCGTTGTAAACCCCTCTGAGGGTTTTGCGTGTGTTTACGTAACTCTTACGGCCGAGAACTCGTACCGGATCTACGACCATTCCGGTGACTGGTTTCACTCGGGTAGGGTTTGTCTATATGAATACGGGGAGTGACGAACCGGGCGAGGTCGCCGTGGCATCGGACAAGGCGAAGGCGGACCGGCGGGAGACCGCCGACGGAGCCGGCAGCGGGCTGGGCTCGCGGGCGCCGGAATTCATCAAGTCCCGCCGGCTCCTGCATCTGAGCTGGCAGGTCGGGGTCTTCGTGGTCGGCCTCGCGGTGGTCGTCGCGGGCATCATCATGCTGCCGCTGCCCGGGCCCGGCTGGGTCGTGATCTTCGGTGGAATGGCGATCTGGGCGACCGAGTTCGTCTGGGCCCAGCTCGTGCTCCGCTGGACCAAACGCAAGGTCACCGAGGCGGCCCAGCGGGCCCTCGACCCCAAGGTGCGCCGTCGCAACATCACCCTCACCGTGATCGGCCTGGTGATCATCGGCCTGCTCGCCGGGATCTACCTGTGGAAGTTCGGCCTCGTCATGCCCTGGAAGATCAAGGACCAGTGACGGGCTCCGGGGCGGGTGGCGTCCGCCGCCCGGCCCTCTGGTCGGAAGCACCCCCTGACATGGGGTAATGTTCTTCCTGCGCCCGGGCGATTAGCTCAGTGGGAGAGCGCTTCGTTCACACCGAAGAGGTCACTGGTTCGAACCCAGTATCGCCCACCCGGACCGACGGCCCATCCGCGACAAGCGGATGGGCCGTCGGCGTATCCGCACCGGCGTGGGCATACGGCGCCTGGAAGCCACGGCCGGCCTCCTCCACCTCTGGGGCTCAGGGCCCCGTGAGGCTGCTCGGCCGGGCTTCCCTGGCCCTCCGGGCCCCATCGGACCCCCGCGGCGCCCTCCACGCCATCGGCGGCCTCATGGCCCCCCTTCGGCCGCGCAAGCCCCCTCCATGTCCCACTGTCCGGGCCCGCGCCCTTCCCGCCCCCGTCGTCCTGGGCCTCGAAGCTCGCCGCCCTCACAGAGGCGGTAGCGAACACTGCGGGGCCCTCGGGGGGCTGACACTCCAGCCCACGCGAGCCCTGCGCAGTGAGGCCCCGAGCCGGTGACGGGCCCGATGCGCGGGCGTAGCCAGGAGGGCCGTCGGCGGTGGTCGGTCTCCCATTCACTCTGGATGAGGGTGCGTTTGCCGAAACGGCAACAACCCTCGTCCCGGCCCGGCCGCCCACCGGATCATCGTGTCCGGGGCCCCGAGCAAGACTCACCCGCCGTCTCCGCCACCTGCGCGCCCGTATCCACGCCTGCGACCCACCGGACCCCTTCCGACCGGCCCGTTCGCGAGCCACGCCCGACACCGACCGGCCTCCAGCGCGTCGACCCACTCGGCCCGCTGCCGACGCGACGAACCGCGCCCGCCCGGCCGGGCACCGCGCCCCCCTCTGTCCGCCGCCCCTGCCCCAGGGCCCACCTAAGGCACACCGAGACCTCAAGTCCGAGAGGCCAGGCACCACACCCCCGTAAGGCCACCACCACCCAGGAGATCCCGTGTCACCCACCGACACCCCCGCCCACCGCCTCCTCCCTTCCCCGACCGGCCGTATCCACCTGGTCGAGCAGGGGAGCGGGCCCTTGGTGCTGCTTCTGCACGGTTTCCCGGAGTCCTGGTACGCCTGGCGGCACCAGTTGGCGGCGCTCGCCTCGGCCGGATACCGCGCGGTGGCGATCGATGTGCGTGGGTACGGACGTTCCTCCAAGCCGGAGGCCGTGGAGGCGTACCGGATGCTCGACCTGGTCGCGGACAACGTCGCCGTGGTGGAGGGGCTGGGGGAGCGTTCCGCCGTGGTCGTCGGGCACGACTGGGGTGCGACGATCGCCGCTACGTCCGCGCTGACCAGGCCGGACGTCTTCCGGGCCGTGGGACTGCTCGGCGTGCCGTACACCCCACCCGGCGGCCCCCGCCCCAGCGAGGTCTTCGCCCGC